>JALYOB010000014.1 GCA_030857085.1 Acidobacteriota bacterium
ATCATCGCCACGCTGCGCGGGTCCGCTTCGAGCTCGCGCACGAGCAAGGTCGCTCCCGTCTCGACGATGCCCTGCACCGGAACGGGTGCATTGGTGAAGAACGGCGTGTCGGGCAGCAGCACCGAAAGTGTGTTGCACGCGACGTAAATCGAATCGGGCTCGAACCGCGCGTTCACATTGCGCAGGAAGCGATCGAACGTCTCGATCTTTTCTTCGCGCGAGCGCATGGAGTTGTAGCCGTAGTCGTTCGCCGGCGCGGCGTTGGCGAACGTGAAGTGCACCGGCTCGTGCACGCCGTGCGTGCGCACGAAGCGCTCCGCATACGCAACCACCGAAAGCCCGCCCACGCCGGAGTCTGTGATGAGGATGTGCATCAGCGCGCCTCGAGCTCGAAACGGCCGGTCATGAGATCGATGAGGATCGGCACGTGGCGGTCTTTGAGCGTGTAGAGCGACGCGTCTTCGAGCTCGAGCGTCACCAGATTCAATCCTCGCTCGGACGCCCACGTGCCCATCGAGCCAGGAGTCGGATAGCCAATCTCGGTGAGGAAGGGGAGCGCGCAGCGATCCGCGAGCTGGCGGCCGAGGTGCGAGGCGCCGGAGTCGTCGACACAGGCGAGGGCGGAGTGGAGACTCACCACCGCTCGTGGATCGAGCCGATCGATGAGATCGATGAGCGCCCGCGTCTCCGGCTCGGACGCAGGTTCCGAACCGGGACTGAGCGCGATGTCGCGCGCGTCGTTCGCGCGGCTCTTGTAAAACACCTCGTCCGGACGCCAGTTCGACGTCGGAAAGTTGCGATTGAGATCGATGCCGCGTGCATTGCCGCGCGTGCCGCGCAGCATGCCGTCGGGGTTGCCGCAAAGAATCACCCCCGCCCGCAGCGCGCCATTCGGCAAGCATCGCAGCGCCTCGGACACCGCGACGTTCGTCTCCGACTCATCGCCATGAATCGCGGCGAGGATCAGGAGCTCCGCCTTGCCGGAGTCGGGAAGGTAGATCGTGAGAGGAGTCCCTTCGACCGACGCGCCGTAGGTCGCGCCGGCGTGCCGGATCACCCCCCGGTCGTGCCGCTCGACGAGCTGTTGTTCCACCGTTTCGTTCATCACGTCCCGCTTATCACGCGGTGCGCCGCGGCTGCAAATCTCCCACGTCCGGTCGTGCCCGCTATACGAAATCGACGCGCCGGTAAAGGAGAGCAATCATGGCCGGATCTTTCAAAGGTGACGTGCTCCCGCTTTTTACTCAGCCTTCTCTCAAACACATGAACCGCCTCGGCGTGCACCTCGATGACTATGCGTACATGTCCGATGCGGCAGGCGATTCAACCTATCCCGATCATGCGAACGCGCGTCACGTCTATGCGCGTCTGGACGGCTCGGAGCAACCGCAGATGCCGCCGCGCGGACCATTCTGGACTGACGCCATGCTCAAGACGCTGAGCGACTGGATGAACGTCGCGCCGGCGTTCGAGCCGTAATGCATCCCGGAATGCTCGCCGTTCGCGAGCTCAACGCGCAGATCAACGGCCGCGAAGCCGTTCGCCGTTCGTCTGCGGCGCGCGCTCGCGGTTCGCGAGCGCGGTGTGGTCGATGTGCCGCTCGTCTCCGCGATGGTCTTCATGCCGGTCTCGCGTTATGGCTGCGTTGCCGCGGCGCGTGCGGGCGTCGACGCGGCCGATTGTGTCGAATTGTGGATCGATGACGTCGTGCCGCACGAACGGGTCGTGCACCGCCTCGCCGTTGTCGCCATGAGCGCCGAGCTGGTCCGTCTATAATCTCCCCACTTCATGAGAGAAAGAATGATGGCCGTGCTCGCGCTGCTCCTCAGCGCGCGAGTTCTCTGCGCACAAACCACCGCCTCGCTCAGCGGCACCGTCGCAGTCAGCGGCGTGCCCGCCCATGGGGTCACTGTCACAATTTCGTCCGATGTTCTGCAGGGGACGCGCACGACCGTGACTGGCGACACCGGCGCGTTTTCGTTTGCGGCGTTACCGCCCGGAGAGTACGAGGCGCGATTCGTGCGCGAGGGGCTCCTGACCGCGACCGCGCGCACGACGCTGCGGCTCTCACAACTGGCCCGGCTCGACGTCTCCATGCAGCCACCGCCCGGATATGACACGATGACCGTCTATGCGCCCGCGCCGTCGGAGCTCGTCTCGTCGGCGGTCGCCACGAGCCTGCCGCTCGAACTCATCGAGCGGCTTCCAATACAGCGGAATCAACTCGCGACCGCGCAGCTCGCACCCGGTGTGAACGCCAATGCCGTCTCCAATGGCCAACTGCAGATTTCCGGCGGGCCGGGTTACGACAATCTCGTTCTGGTCAATGGCGTGGTGGTCACCGAAAACACGCGCGGGCAGATGCGCCCGATGTACGTCGAAGACGCGATTCAGGAGACGACCGTGCTGACCGGCGCGATTTCGGCCGAATATGGCCGCTTTACGGGCGGTGTGGTCAATACGATTACGCGCTCGGGCGGCAATGAATGGTCTGCGTCGCTGCGCGATTCGCTCAGCAGCCCCCGCTGGTCGGCGCAGACGCCTGCGCGCGAAACGCGCGAGAGCACGATGAATCACGTCTGGGAAGGCACACTCGGCGGCTTCATTGTGCGCGATCGTCTCTGGTTCTTCACCGCCGGACGCTGGGCGAAGAATGACACCGCGCGGCAGACCGTTGCGGTTCCGGCATTCGGCAGCGCGCCGGCCGGCACAGCGATCAGCTATGCCGAGGGGAATGATCAGAAGAGGTACGAAGGAAAGCTGACGGCGCATCCGGGAGCGCGGCACAACATCGTCGCATCGTATTTCGGCATTGACACCCAAGGGACGAACATCCGCGCCGCGAACAACGTTTACGACGAGGCGAGCCTCACGACGCGCAATGATCCGGAATCCCTCACCGCGCTGGTCTATCAGGGGATGATCACGAGAAACGTGCTGCTCGAAGCGCAGGCTTCCGCGCGCCGTTTCTCGAGCCGCACCGGCTCGTTTGCCACCGACCTCATTGGCGGCACCGTGCTGCTCGATCGCTCGAACAACAACACGCGCTTCAATGCGCCGGCATTGTGCGCGGTATGTGACGAGGATCGGCGGAACAATCGCGACGCGCAATTGCGCACCCGCGCGTTCTTCGATGCGGGACGCGGCGGCACGCATGATTTCGTCGCCGGCATCGAGCGATTCACCGAGTCGCGCTCGCCGAACAATCATCAGTCGGGGAGCGGCTTTTCGTTGTTCGTCACCCGCGTGCAGGCGTCGAACGGGCAGCTCTATCCGGTCATTACGCCGACCAACGCGAACGGCGGCGGCTCGTTCATTCGCTGGAATCCGGTGCTCGTGGCCGCGCGGGAGAACGAACTGCGCACCGACTCGGCGTATGTGAACGACTCCTGGTCGCCCGCCGCACGCTGGCAGATTTCGGCCGGGCTGCGCTGGGATCGCAATCACGCGGTCGATGCCGATGGTGCACTGACCGCGAACGATCGCAAATTCTCGCCGCGCCTTGCCGTGCAATACGAGCTATCGCCCAATCAGCGCGTGAACGTCTCCTATGGCGAATATGCGTCGCATATTGCCGACAGCATCGCCACCGCCAATCAGACGGCCGGCAATGCGGCCTCGATCGACTTCGCCTACCGCGGCCCGGCCATCAATGACCGCACGCTCAATACGACGCCGGCCGATGCGGTTCGAGCCGTATTCGACTATTTCAATACGACGCAGGGCGGCACGAACAATCGCTCGGCCGCGAATCTCCGGCCGAACGGTTCCCGTGTGATTCCCGGCTACTCCGCCTATTTCGATGGCACGCTGGTCTCGCCCTCGGTGCGCGAGCTGACCGCCGGCTACGGTCTGCAGATCGGCGCAGGCGGGTATGTGCGCGCCGACGCGATCCTGCGCGACTGGCGCGACTTTTACGCTGCAAGCATCACCACTAATACCCGCCGTGCCACGACGCCCCTCGGCATCCCTGTCGATCTCGCGCTCATCCGCAACAGCAACGACATTCGCCGCCAATATCGCGCGCTGCAATTGCAGGCGCGCTGGTCGTCCGGCCGCATCGACTCCGGCCTGCATTACACGCTCGCCACGCTCCGCGGCAATGACGAAGGGGAGAGCGCGAACAGCGGCGCAGCGGCGAACATCGTCCCCTCGCTCTATTACCCGGAGTTCTTCCAGTACGAAGGCGCCGCACCAATCGGATCTCTTCCGGGCGATCAACGTCACCGCGTCCGCGCGTGGGCCGGCTATACGTTCGAGCTCCGGCGCGCGAGCATCTCCGCCTCGCTGCTGCACAATTACGACTCGGCCTTGCCGTACTCGATCTCCGGCCCGATCAATCTCACGCGCGCCAATGGCGCACCACAGAATCCCGGCTACGCCACAATCCCGAACGCGATCTACTTCTTCAGCGGTCGCGGTGCATTGCGCGCCGACGACATTCACTCGACCGACCTCGCACTACGCACTTCCGCGCGCGCAGCGCGCGTGGAGTGGTTCGCGCAAGCCGATCTGCTGAACGCATTCAACCGTCACGGCATCGCCGACCCGCAACGCCTCGGCACGACGGTCAGCACCGCCGCGACGTCGACCACGCTCCTGCCCTTCAATCCGCGCACGGAAACGCCAATCGCAGGAACGCACTACCAGCTCGCGCCGAATTTCGGTCAGCCGCTCAACGACCTCGCCTATCAACGTCCTCGCACCATCCGCGTCTCGGTCGGAGTTCGATTCTAGGCAGAACGCTCTGACGTCGGCCGAGGGACGGGGGGACCGACGGGAGGCCTCCGGCGGCCGGTCGTTCCCTCGCCCCTCAATCGAAGCCAGAGCGTTCTGCCTGGATTAAACTCGACGCGGTCCGAAACAGAAGGAGTGAGGCATGGGTCGAAATGTGTGTCCGGCGGCAGCCCGCGGTTTGATCGTATTGCTCTTCTTCGCCACGACTGCGCAGGCGGCCAGGCCGCTGCTGCCGCGGCAATTGTGTGGTGCGAAACAGGCGGTGGCCGAAGTCGTGACGCCGCGGGAAAACCCCGATCGCACCGCGTACCTCGGCGATTGGGTGACCATCTACATCTGCCATCAGGACGCCTTCGCGCTCGACGCCGCACAGCAGCAGAAGAACATCACCCTGTTCGTGAACGGCATCGACACCGGTGTCGTGGCGCAGAAGACCGACGCAGTCGCCGGAACGATGACCTTCCCGCTCGATCGCAACGACACGAACAAAGCGATCTGGGCGCCGATCCTCTACGACCCCATCTTCCATTCGCGCGAGGAGATCGCGATCAGCGCCGGCATGCATGGCGACCGGCCGCTGCCGCGCCTCGCCACGTCCAACATGCGCATCATCTTCGACAAGATTTACCTTGAAGGCGCGATGTGGCTCTGGGTCGTGCTGATCTTCGGCATCGTCGTCGCGACCATTCTCTATGCGCGCAACAGCGACATGCTGCGTGACGGCCCCGCGGTCGGCAGCGTGCGCCAGACGTACAGCCTTGCGCGCGTGCAGATGGCGTGGTGGTTCGTGCTCGTCGTCGTCGCATTCGTGATCATCTGGATGGTCACCGGCGACCGCGACACCATTTCCGCCTCGCTCCTCGGCCTCATGGGCATCAGCGCCGCGACAGCATTGACCGCGGTGGCGATCACGCCCCGAGGCGAAGAACGGGCGGCAGCGGAGCGCGACCGTCTGACGAGCATCAAGACCTCCGCCGCGGCACGCATCCAGCAGCTCGACAGTGAGATCGCGACGACCGCCGATCCCACTGCGAAAACGAAGCTCACGCAGCTCAAAACGGACGCGCAGAGCGAGATCGACAACGCCAACATCGCGCTCGCGGAAGTCAAGAATTACTACCCCTCGCAGAACATCTGGATCGATCTCGTGACCGACGCGCGCGGCTCGGTCGCCCTCGACCGCTTTCAGATCGTCGTCTGGACCATCGTCCTCGGCGGCATCTTCGTGGCGTCCGTGGTGTGGGACCTCACCATGCCCGAATTCAATGCCACCCTGCTGGCATTGATGGGCATCAGCTCCGGAACATACGTCGGTTTCAAAATCCCGCAGAAATCGTGAGCCCTCTCCCCGCGAGCGGGGGGAGAGGGCTTCGCGGATCAATGATGCGAGAACGGGGTCTGCAGCGGCACGACCTCGACCACGGTCATCATGCCGCGATCTTCATGCGCGAGGATGTGGCAGTGCAGGACGTAGTACCCCGAGTAATCGACGAAGCGGCTGCGCATTTTGAAGTAGCCGGGGATGTCCTTCGTCGTGCCGTCGGCGGCGTGGAACGTGTTGCCTGACGGAATCGGGAAGACGTCCCACCAGATGCGATTCTTCTCGGGTTCCGTCGCGCTGCACGGCTTCCACGTCGACGGCTTTTTCGGATCGAGCAGGCACTGCTTCGGTCTGCGGTATTTTTTATCGATCGTATAGAGCGGGATTGCGATCTCGTACTTCACGTCGGTCGAGACGCGGTTCACGTTCACCTGCATGCGCGTGTCGCTCTCGATCTTCAGCACGATTCCGGGCGCGGGTGCGGCGGGGAGGGGCAACGGCTTGCCGGCGTCGAACCAGATCCAGTCGCCCACGCGGAAGTCTTTGGTGAACGTCGTTCCTTTGCCGGTCACATAGCCGTCCGCACCGAGACTGACCGTTCCCTTGCCCTCCTTGTGCGAGAGCACCGCATTCGGATCGAACACCTCGGACACCTGGAACGGATTGATGTGGATGTGGAACGGATGCGAGATCTGATTGCCCGTCGCCGGCGGGTAGGTCGCATTCACGATCTTCCACTCCTCGGCCCGATTGAGCACGACCGCCGCGCCGATTTCGCCGTCGAACAATTTCCCGTCGATGGTGTGGCGCGAAGCGGGGCTGCGGGGATCCGGAGCGGGCGCACTCGATGCGAACGTCAGCGTCTTCGTGCCGGTGATCTCCTCGTCCGTAATGTCATTGAGGAACGGCGGGAAGGGGGGCGCGTCGGCCATGAGCGTCTGCGGCGTTGCGGCGTTCTCGGTGACCTTTACCCACAGCAATGTGGTCGAGGCCGCGGACGGCCGTGCCGGACGGCGATCGCTTGCGTCAACGGTGTTGTAGACGGCGATCTCATAAAGATTGTCGCCGTTCGGATCATAGGGCGGTGCTTTGACGAGAAGGTCGGCGCGATTGCCGGGGAAAAGGAGAATGGCCGGATCGTTGTTTTCAGGCGCCTTGTAGTTCGCGTCATTGAACTGCACGCCGTCCTGTGCGAGCTGCTTCCATTGAAAGCCGTTCGGCGGCTTCTCGAACTGCATTCCGGCGCGGCTGGAGGTATTCGCAAAGCGCCACATCTGCACCGAATTGCCGGCCATGGTGAGCGTCGGCTGCAGTGCTCCATTGACGGAGAAAAGCGGCCCCGGCCCGAGGAAGGTGCCGGCCATGAGGGCGGGGAGGGAGCCGAGTTGATTGACCACCAGCGTCGGCTGGGAACGCGTCCAGCCGGCGCCGTACGTTTCGTTCAGCGCGTCGTCATACGGACCTTCGATGATGAAGACGCCGGTCATGCCATTGAGCACGTTGATGGTGGTCGAGCCGTGCTTGTGCGCGTGATACCAGTGCGTGCCCGGAGACTGCCCCATGACCAGCGGCCGCAATGGCGCTTCCGCTTCTTCGATCTCGCCGCTTCCGGCGCCATGCGTGTGCGGCGTGCGGACCGCGGTCGATGCAGTCGTCGCCGCTGCAGCCGCGTAATCGGGGAGCTTGAAGCAATATGGAAATGCGCCGACGAAATACTGCGGAAAATTGCCTTGTGCGATCTCGCGCTGATCGATTTCCCACCATTGCGGCGCGTGTTTCTTCAATGCGTCACTGAGCGTGGTGCGCACGCCTTCGGGCATGTCGTCCCACTGTCGCGGCCATTCCTTCGGACCGGGATTGGACATGAGTTGCTGTTCGCAGCGGCCGAAGAACTCCTGAAACGACGGATAAACGTCCTGGAACGAAAAGGCCGGAACGTTGGTGTCTTTATCGCGCGGCACCGGCTGCACCTGCAGAAACACGTTGTCGCCGGTCGCATTCGGATTGGTATGTGTGCCGTGATAGTGGACGTTCGTAATCACCGAGCCGGCAAAGCAGTCGGGATACACGTCGCCTGTGCTGCCGGGATAGGCGGTGGTCTGATCGCAGCGCCCTGTGTCGACTTTGCCGAACTTCAATGGATCGATGAGATTGAGGAACGTCAGCTCGATCATGTCGCCGACGCGGGCGCGTAAGGTCGGCCCCGGCACGGGATTGAGCAATTGCGACGCAGGGGGATTCCAGCTCGACGGCGGCGAGACGCGATATGCACGCACCCATTGTGGATAGCAGTAGGGGCTCGACGCGTCATTCGGATTGCTGACCGTGAATTTCTGCTGTTCGGAAACCGTATAGAGCGCGCCGCGCAGTACGCCATTGCTCGATTGAATTTCCGGGATCGAGGGCAGCGGCGCCTTCAGAATGTTCGGCCCGCAGTCGATCGCGTTTGCCGGAGGAGTGTTCTGCTTTTTCTTCCCCTGTTGCGCGAAAAGCAGCGGTGCGGCAAACAGGATCGCGGTCGCGGCTGCGATGACGCGCTTCATGCGACCACCTCGATCGTCCCGTGCTCGTCCGGATGGAGATTGCAGCGGTAGTAGATCGTGAACGGGGTTTTGCCGGAGGGGATCACATAGCCGTCCGACGACTCGTGCGGCATGATCACGCCCGTGAGCTGCGCCTGCGGATTCTGATAATCGCCGTCGGTCTGCCACGGCTGATGCATCTCGCCGGTCTGGTTGCCCCAGCTGACGATGTCCTGCTGCTGTGCCTTCAGCGTCGTGAGATTCCCGGGGTAGACGTCGGGGACGAATGCGGGACTCCCCGCGACGATGTTGATGCACCAACTCTGACCTGCCATGAAGCCTCCTCTCCGAAGGAGGGACAGTAACCCGGCAAATCCCTACCCTCAAAATGGGGAGGTCGATCGAACGCTGGTTCAGCGGCTTTGAATCTCGTCCACATACCGCCGCAACCGCTCCGGATCGGCGGTCGCGTCAGCGAAGCCGACGTACGAATCGGGGCGGATCACGTAGACGGCGTTCTTCGCGAGCCCTGCGCGTTTCGCCGCGCTGTTCCAGGGAAACGTGTGCAGCGGCAGATCGAGCTCCGCGCATGCGCGGCGAATGTCGTCGCGCGCCTCGCCATAGACGTGCACCTGCCAGCGCAGCGCCGGCGCGAAGGCGAAATTGTCACGCACCCAGGGGAGGCGATCGCCGCCATGAATCGCTCCGGCGTGGCCGCGGCTGATCGCGCTCTGGCGATAGTTGATGACGAGCTGCGAGACGGTGCGGAACAGAAAGCGCCGCACGAATCCGAGGCGCAATGCGAGCGGCATCACCCGCGGAATGATCGACAGGCGCACGCGTCGCGCGAGCGAGCCTGATTTCGTGACGATGGTGAAGATGCGATCGGTCGTCGCGACGAGCCGCCGCGCGAATGCGCGCCGCTCGACCTCGTACGTGTCGAGCAGCGATTCGTCCGCGTGACCGCGCAGCACCATCGCGAGCTTCCACGCGAGATTGCACGCGTCGCCGATCCCGGTGTTCATCCCTTGCGCACCGACGGGGCTGTGCACATGTGCGGCGTCGCCGAGGAGGAAGGCGCGGCCGTTGCGGAACCGGGAGGCGACGCGGTGGTGCACGCGATAGGTCGAGAACCAGTTCACGCGCGCAATGTCGAGATGCAGGCGCTCGATCGCGCGTCCGCTCACGTCTTCGAAGCGCAGCTCGCGACCGCTTGCCGCCGCATCGTCGCGAATCGTTCCGACAAGGCGCACCACGCCCCGGCCGTCCATCGGAAAGATGGCGAGGAGATCCGACTCTTCGAGATCGACGTGAATGTCGCGATCGACCGGCGGTCCGGAGGCGTCGACATCGGCGACATAGAAGAGGCGCGAATACGTGCCGCCGGGAAACTCCGCGCCGATTGCTTCGCGCACGACTGAATGCGCGCCGTCGCATCCGGCGAGATACGCAACGCGCGCCGACCGCTCGTTCTCATTCGCGGTCTGTGTGGTGACGACGATCGCATCCTCTTCTTCATCGAAGCGGACGAGCTTCGTGCTTCGTTCGACCGACACGCCGTGCAACGCGAGCTGGTCAATCAGCAGCCGCTCGTGCGCGTCCTGCGCATACGTGATGACGAACGGGTAGGGAGTCAGTCCCTGGCCGATGTCGCCGAACGGAATGTGCGCCGCGCGGCGGCCGCTCGTCCAGAAGTCGAGCCCTTCCACTTTCAGGCCGCGCTTCGCCACTTCGTCGCCGAGATTGCCGAACTGGCGATAGAGCTCGAGCGTGCGGGCCTGCACGCCGAGCGCGCGCGAGTACGGCGCGGGCGCGTCGCGTTGATCGATGATGCGAATGCGCACGCCGAGCTTCACGAGCCACAGCGCGAGCGTGAGGCCGGTCGGACCGGCGCCGGCGATCAGAACTTCGTCCTTCATCAGTGTCGCGCCCTCACCACCATGCGAATGCATCGCCGCCGCGAGCTGCATCGCCTTCATCGTTTCCCTTTGATTTTCGCTGGTTTTTTGGGCAGATGGCGCAAGCCCATCCAGCCGAGGGCGGCGATGTGGCGCACGGCTTCATCGCGCGACACTTTCCGTCCGTCCGCCCACCAGCGTCCGGCCTGCGTCACCATGCCGAGGATTGCGCTGGCGTAGAGCGGCGCGACGCGGCGGTCGTAGCCTGCGCGCGCGAACTCGCGGCGGAAAATCGCGCCGACGCGATCGATCAGTTGATCGACCACGCGCGTGATGCCCTCGCGTCCGGCGATGGGTGTTTCGCGAGTGAGCAGCGCGAAGCCTTCCGGCTCTTCGTCCGCGTAGGTCATGAACTCCATGACCGCGGCGTCGAAGCGCTCGCGCGCCGAGCCTTTTTCCATCGCCTCAGACACGCGATTCACGACGTCCTCGAGCTCGCGATCGACGATGGCAGCGAGCAGACCTTCTTTGCCGCCGAAGTGTTCGTAGATGATCGGCTTGGTGACGCCGGCACGCTGGGCGATGACGTCGAGCGACGCATTCTCGAATCCGGTGTCGGCGAAAACTGCGCGTCCGACGCCGATCAGTTGTTCGCGGCGCTCGGCGGCGGAGAGGCGTTTCTTCGTCGTTGACAAGCGAGGTTACTCTTGCGTAAGTTACGCGGCCGTAAGTTCGCTATGGTACCAAACACGAAGCCGCGCCTCCGCGGCATGCTGCATCAGGAAGCGGCTTGGTTTTCCCTCGGCGCAGGCGCAGTGCTGGTCGCGATGTCGCGCACGATGGAGGCGGCGATCGCGGCCGCGGTTTACTCGGCCAGTCTGGTCGTGCAGTTCGCGATCAGCAGCGTCTATCACCGCGTGCAATGGTCCGCGCGCGCCCGCGCGCTGATGCGCCGCGCCGATCATTCCGCAATCTTCGTCCTCATCGCCGGCACCTACACGCCGATCTCGCTCCTCGGCCTCGCCGGTCCGGACGGGCGTCATCTGCTGACGGTGGTGTGGCTCGGCGCTGCCGCCGGCGTGGCTCTGTCGCTCTTCTGGGTCAATGCGCCCAAGCCGCTGGTGGCCATTGTGGCCGTCGCCCTCGGATGGACGATCGTTCCCTATTTCGACCAGGCGCGCCGCCTCCTCGGCGGCGGGACATGGCTCGTGCTGGCCGGCGGTGTGGCGTACACGATCGGCGCGATCATTTACGCTGCACGGCGCCCCGATCCGTTCCCGCGCGTGTTCGGCTATCACGAGGTCTTTCACCTTCTGACGATCATTGGCGCGATGCTGCACTTTGCGGCCGTGCTGCGCATTGTGCGCAATGCGGCGTAGTGCATTGTCTCGCGAGGCACAGCCCCTCACCCGGCCTTCGGCCACCCTCTCCCCGCGCAGCGGGGCGAGGGGCAACAAGGGGAATGCGTCGCGTAACGTGGGCCTACTCTCCCTTCTCCCCTCGGCGAGGGGAGAAGGTGCCGAAGGCGGATGAGGGGTATGTGCGCTGACCGGATGCGAATCACGCCACGCGCACGACCACTTTTCCTCGCGCGTGACCTGTTTCGAGATAGCGCAATGCGTCGGCGCTCTGCACGAAGGGATAGACGCGGTCGACGACCGGCTTGATCGTTTCGGACGCGAGCAGATCGCGCAGCAGAACGAGATCTTCTTTTTTCTGCCGGGCGAGAAAGACGACCAGTCTCTGGCGCACGAACGGCGCGGCCGCCGCGACTTTGCACAATGGGACGATCGGTCCGAGCCAGCGGCCGTCCGGTCCTCCGGCGATGACATACGTGCCGTCCGGCTGCAATACGCGCCGCAGCTTTGTGAGGTCGTGATTGCCGATGCAGTCGAAGATGAGGTCGTACCGCGCGTCGCCGGTCGTGAAATCGCGCGTCGTATAGTCGATCACGCGATCGGCGCCGATCGATTGCACCAGGTCGACATTGCGCGCGCTGCAGACCGCGGTCACGTGCGCGTCGAACGCTTTTGCAATCTGCACCGCGAACGTTCCGACGCCGCCCGAAGCGCCATTGATCAGAAGACGCTGTCCCGCTCGAATGCGTCCTTTGTCGCGCAGCCCCTGTAATGCCGTGAATCCCGCTACAGGCACGGCTGCAGCCTGTTCGAAGGTGAGTTTTTCCGGCTTC
Organism: Acidobacteriota bacterium; assembly: GCA_030857085.1. Taxonomy (GTDB): domain Bacteria; phylum Acidobacteriota; class Thermoanaerobaculia; order Gp7-AA8; family Gp7-AA8; genus QHVT01. Next base: position 12,670 of record JALYOB010000014.1, read on the forward strand.
GAAGCGAGCCGCGAGGCGGAGGCACAAACGAATTCGGACAGTGCACCGCGCGCGGCGCCGAAGACGGCGTCGCCGGGTTGAAATTCGCCGACGCTCGCGCCGACCCGCTCGACAATGCCGGCGACGTCGACGCCGAGGCGCGGATTGCGCGGCTTGCGGATGCCGAGGGCGGCCCGGCCGGCGTAAGGCGTGCCGCGGACGAAATGCCAGTCCAGTGGATTGAGGGCCGCCGCGCGGACGCGGATCAGCACCTCGTCAGGAGCAGGCGACGGCATTGCGAGCTCGCGCAGCTCGAGGACGTCCGGCGAGCCGTAACGTTCGTAGACGACCGCTTTCATGGGCGTTCTCCAGGTCAGGCGGCGAGGGGCGCGGTTTGTACCGCCTCGGTAGTGCGACGCTGCATCCGCTTCCGCTTCGACAGCCGAACGAGCCAGAAGAGCATCGCGCCGATGAGCAGAAGGTGCGGCACAAAGAGCAGCTTCGTCTCGCGCAGCCATTTCGGGAAGAGGCCGGCGCGGCCGGGATAAAGCGACATGACGGCCACGAAGAACGCGAGCGGCATGCGCAGGTGCCGCGACAATCGCGCCGGCCCGGAAACGCCGCCCTGCCGCAGAACGCGCAGATCCGACGCTGCACACAAGAGTGCCACCGTGCCGAATACGAAATACACCGCGCCCGGGATTCCGTATTGTCCGGCGACCGTGAAGCCGAACGAGAAGCTGGACAACGCAACGGCCAGGACGAAGAGAAGCGCGGCCGAGTGAAAGGCGGTCGCTCGTCCGTCTCGATATTTCGCTGCCTGCCATGACGTCGTGACGAGATAGAAGGTGAGCGTTCCCGCGACCACGTTGATCATGATCGGGTGATAGACGGCCGCGAGATAGACCGCGCTCGAGGACATGCCGAGCATCGAGACGACGAAGATGTTTCCCGCCGCGGCATGCCATCCGGAGCCTTTGCGGGCCAGCATCGACAGTGTGCCGGAGAGGAGTCCCACTACCGCCGTGGCCACATGAAACAGGACGAGCATCGAATAGAACATTGCAGCCTCCAGCTAAATCGGTTCGCGATTGCGGCGGAATCGCACCGCCGCGGCGAGGAACAGTGCCGCCAGAATCAATCCCGTCCAGAGGCCGGGCGTCGCCAGAAATCGAAGGGGAGTCAGTGGCGGAATCGCACCCATTGCGGTTTTCGGCGGCAGCACGAAGGCGCGGGCGAATCCGCCGCCCAGTCGGTACTGCAGAAAATGACCGAATCTCACAGTGTTGAAGGCGAGCTTCTCGATGATCATCACCGCGAACATCGGCCCGAGTGCCCACAGAATCACCGTGCGCCGCGCCCACGCCGAGACCATCAGAAGCCACGCGTAAATGGGCGCGTGCCATAGCGCGATGACAATCAGGCCATAGAAGAAGATGAACGACTGGTGAAAGAGGTTGAAGCGTGTCCAGGTCGTTCCCGCGAGCCCGCTCGGCAGGAGCGCGATCGTACTGACGATCATCATCAGGAACTGCGTGATCACCACCAGCACGAACGTGATCGCCGGCAACACCAGCAGCGGAATGCTGACCTTTGCGAATACCGCGGTGCGATCGGAAACGGGGAGTGACTTCCAGAACAGAATGCTGCGATCGCGGCGCTCTCCATAGAGCGCGTCGAGGCAATAGAAGATGCCGACCAGAAATGCCGCCGCGATGAACATCATCGCCACAATGTCGTACGGCTGCGCAATGCGCGCGCGCTGGGTCGCCGGATCGAGCAGCAGGAGCGCGCGGCGCCGCTCCGGCAACCGGAACGCGGTCACGGAGAATCCGAAGATGGCGATCACCGCGACGATCAGCGGCGCGACGTAAATCGAGCGGTTTTCCCACAATTCGCGGCGCACGGACCAGTAGAACGGGCGCGTTTCGACGAGAGAACGTTCGCTCACGTGCTGCACTTCAGTGGGAAATTCGAGGGGCGTGCTCATCGCGGCGCTCCTTCCGTCTGACCAATCACTGCGACGAACAGATCGGCAATGCTCGGCGTGCGAATGTCGCCCATGGAAGCGAGCTGCTCGCGATCCGCGCCGTCGAACAGGAGAATGCTCCGGCCGAAAATCTGCCGCTCATGAATCGGCTTCAATGCGCGTGCGTCACGCGTGTGCTCGGGGCGCACCATCACTTCCACATAGCGCGACTGAAACTCTTCCATGGTGAAGTCGAGCACGATCCGTCCGCGATGGATGAACATCAGGTCGGTCAGCACGTCCTGGATTTCTTCGACCTGATGCGTCGTCACCACGATGGTGCGCGTGCGGTCGAAGTAGTCATTGAGCAGCGTTTCATAGAACTGCTTGCGATAGAGGATGTCGAGTCCGAGGGTCGGCTCGTCGAGGACCAGCAACTTCGCGTCGATGGCCATGATCAGCGCGAGGTGCAGCTGCGCGACCATGCCTTTGGACAATTCGCGTACCTTGCTGTTTCGCTTGATGGTCGTCTTCGCGAGAAATCCCTCCGCTTTGGCGCGATCGAAGCGGGGATGCACGCCGCCGACGAAGTCGAGCGCCTGGGAAACGCGCATCCAGCGGGGGAGCACGGCCACGTCGGCAATGAAGCAGACGTCGCGCATGAGCTGGTCACGATCGCTCCATGGATTGCGTCCGAGAACCTGCAATTGCCCTTCGTAAGGGGTGAGGCCGAGGATCGCATTGAGAGCGGTCGTTTTTCCGGCGCCGTTCGGGCCGATGAGACCGAGGATGCGTCCTTCTTCGACATGTAGATCGATCCCGTCGAGAGCGACGGTGCTGCCGAAGGATTTGCGCAGGCCGCGCGCGTCAATGCAGGTCATCGCGCCTCCTTTTTCCGGCTGGACGGCCGTCCGATGCCTTTGAGCAATTCGTCCGCACTCAATCCGAGTCGCTGGATCGTCGTCACGATCCGCGGCCACTCCTCGGACAGAAACTTCTGGCGTTCGCCCTCGAGGAGGAGGTTGCGTGCGCCGGGTTTGACGAACATACCGAGGCCTCGCTTCGTCTCGACGAGTTCCTCGTCGACCAGTTCCTGATATCCCTTGAGCACCGTGATGGGATTGATGCGCGACTCCGCGGCGACGCTGCGGACCGAGGGGAGCGGGTCGCCTTCGTTCAGCACGCCGTCGAGGATCAGCGCGACGACGCGATCGCGGAGTTGCCGGTAAATCGGCTGGCTGTCGTTCCAATCGGTCATCGTGCTGGTGATATAGTTAGCTACAACACCAGCGCAGCGCAAGACGTTTTTTTTGGAAACCGTTCGTCCCGCGGCGCTGACCGCTCCTCCCGCGCGCGCGCCGCGCGTGAACGGCCCGTGCTCGAATCGCCGGCGATGAAACGAGTCGCTGCGGTCGTATTCGCCATTGCCTTCGCCTTCTCGCTTGCCGCCGCTCCGAACCGCGCGTGCAAGGCCACGTTTCCTGGAGTGGAGTGGCAAACCGCTGCGTCGCAGGAGGGGTGGTCTGCGGAGAAACTCGCCGCGGCCAAGGCGTTCTCGAAAGAGATCGGCAGCATGGCCTGGATCCTCGTGCAGCACGGCGAGGTGATCGATCAATACGGCCCGGTCGAGCAGCTCAATTCATTGCACTCGGCGCGCAAGAGCATCGTCAGTGCGATGTTCGGGATTGCGTCGAACGAGAAGAAGGTGCGTCTCGGCAGTACGCTCGCGCGCCTCCATATCAACGACGTCGAGCCTTCATTGACGCCAACGGAAAAGACGGCCACCGTGCGCAATCTGCTCATGGCACGCTCGGGCGTGTATCACGCCGCGTTAGGCGAGAGTCCGGCGATGAAGAAGGGGAAGCCGGCGCGCGGCAGTCATGCACCCGGCACGTTCTGGTATTACAACAACTGGGATTTCAACGCCCTCGGCACGATTCTCAATCACGCCACCGGTCAGTCGTTGTTCGACTATTTCCGCGACCGCATCGCCATTCCTTTGCAGATGCAGGATTTCGAGGATGCGGCGCAACGGTATGTGTCGGGCGAGGAGTCGCGCCACGACTATTACGACTTTCGACTGAGCGCGCGGGACATGGCGCGATTCGGATATCTCTTTCTGCAGCAGGGCTGCTGGAACGGGAAGCAGATCGTGCCGGCGCAGTGGGTGAAAGAGAGCACGCGTCCGTACTCGGATACGGTTTCGGACGTGTTCCCGCAGGGGATGGGGTTCTACGGGTACATGTGGTGGATCGCGCATGAAGGAAAGTTCATCCCGAACGCGCACGTGCCGGACGGTTCGTTCGCCGCGCTGGGCGTCGGACCGCAGGTGATCCTGGTGGTGCCGGAGAAGGACATCGTGTTCGTGCATCGCACGAACACGAGCGCGGAGGACGCGAAGCTGATTCCGACTCCGAAGGTGGGGACGTTGATTGAGATGGTGGTGAGTGCGTACGAACGGGGGCGCTAGGCGTTGGGCGCGCGGCTTTTGGGGGGCAGCACTCGGGCCGCACGACCGCCGAGAGCGGTTTAAGGGCGACGCGAGAGACTCCGTCCAGGCGACACACCCCAAACGCCCAGCGCCCAGCGCCCAACGCCCACGCCGCCAGCGTCTCGGCACCTAAAACCGCATACCTGCCCGCCGTCCACCCCACCCCCCTCTTCACCTGAGCGCCGTTTCGCGATAGAACGTCGCCGGGGGCGGAATTCCGTTTCCGTGAACGAGGTTGGGCGGAACTTATGGCGAGACCACAAGTATCGGTAATCAAGCGCCAGCGAGAGCAGGCGAAACGAGATCGTCAGGAGCGCAAAGCCGAGCGCCGCGCGCAACGCAAGACGGACAAGCTGAACGGCGTCGAGACCGACGGGGTCGACCCGGACATCGAAGTTCCCGAAGAGCAGGAGTAGCG
>JALYOB010000571.1 GCA_030857085.1 Acidobacteriota bacterium
CCGTTGTCCGTTCAGGGCGATGTGCTGCCCAGGCGAAACATCACCCCAAACGGATAACGGACAACGGATAACCTCCAACCGACAACCGACAACCGACAACACCCCTACTCCCCCCTCCGCCTCTCCGCCATGGCCAGCTGCGCGGCCATCAGCAACATCCCTGTATCGCGGGCGATCACAAACCACATGTCGTGGATCCGTTCTTCCTGCGTTTTGCCGGCGGCGGAGACATCGAAGCAGCCGCAGTCGATGGCGTTGTTGCGCGCGAGGTTGATGCCGATCGCGATCATGAACGTCACCAGGAGCGCGGTGATGATCCAGCGGGCGGGGCGCTTCCAGATGCCGAGGATGAGGGCCAGGCCGGCGAAGAGCTCGACCCATGGCATCGCCAGCGCGCTGATGTTGATCAGACGGCCGGGGAGGATGCGGTAGTTGTAGATCATGTGCGCGAACGAAGGAGGGTCGGCGATTTTCGGCAGCGCCGCGGCCACGAAAATCGCGCCGAGGGCGAGCTGCACGCGGATCGTCAGCCAGGGGTGCGTGAGACGCTCGCGCCAGCTCACGACTGACCTCCTGTCTTCACTGCGCCGCCGCGCTTTTGCCAGTCCGGAAAGCCGTCCTTGTAGACGTACACGTTGTTGAACTGAATGCCCCACAACTTCTCGGCGAGCATGTGCGAGTCCTCGCACGCGCCGCCGGTGCAATAGATGACGATGGGGAGATTCTGCTCGCGCGGATCGCTGCGTTCGTTGAAGAGCGCGTTTACCTTCTCGTCGACGTCCGCTTCCCACACCGAGAACGGACGCGCGCCGGCGATGTGCCCGTCGTCGTAAACCGAGGTGCGCCGCGCGTCGAGAAAAAGCACGCCTTTGCTGTGAAGGAGCGCCGCGTCTTCGCCGCTGATCTCGACGTACGCCTTGTCGGCATGCGGCGTGAAGCGCGCGAGCGGATCAGCCGCAGGCGCAGTCGGCGGCGCAGCTGCAGTCGTCGTTGTTGTCGTCGCAGCAGGCGGCGGTGTCGCGGCGATCTTCGCCGGCGTCGTGGTGGCCGTCGCGATCGGTGCAGGAGCGGTCGTCGTCGCCGGCTGCTCGATCGTGGTGATCGTGATCGGCGGCTGCCCCGGACCGGGCGAGGCCATCGTCGTCGTCACCGGCGCGGCAGACGTCGTCGTCGCGGACGTACTCGAATGCCGCGGAGGAGGCGGCTCGCGCACGAGCTCGGGCACGCGCAGCGCGTTCGGATAGTTGCCCGGCAGCATCAGCCGGCGGGAGGAGGAAGCGAAACCGTTCGCCACGATCGCGAACACGAATGCGGCGCCGATGAGGGCTGCGGCCTGGAGGAGTGAATTCTTCGACATCGCCATTGAGACGCTTTCGCGGGTCACTGCGTTACGCGCTCGTAACTGTAGACGACCGGCGAACGGCGCACAATGCACGCTGTCACCGCCATGAGAACTGCACTGATCGCGCTCGCAGTCTTCCTGTCCACCGCCGCGTTCGCGCAGCAAACCGCACGCGAAACGATCGAAGTGCGCATCACGAACGTCGACGTCGTCGTCACCGATCGGGCCGGCAATCCCGCGGTCGGTCTCACCGCGGACGACTTCGAACTCCTCGAAGCAGGCAAGCCGCAGAAGATCACGAACTTTTATGAAGTGCGCGACCTGCCGGCCACGATGACCACCGCCGCGCAATCGACACCGGCGACGACTGCCGCACCTGCAGCAGTTCCCGCGGCCGCGCCGCCCATCCGCCGCAGGCTCATTCTCTTCGTCGACAACACCTCAGTCGACCCTCACGCGCGCAGCGGCATGCTCGCGTCGGTCGAGCGTTCGCTCAACAACTTCCTTCGCGAAGGCGACGAGGCGATGCTCGTCTTCTTCGACGGCGTCAGCGCGAACGTGCTCGCGCCGCTCACGTCCGATCGCGCGGCACTGGTGGCGAAGCTCAGCGAAGCCTCGAAGCGCAGCGGCACCGGCCTCATTCTCGACGCGCAGAAAAACACGATTCTCGAGAACGCGCAGAACCTGCTCAACAGCGCCGACAAGTACGAAGGCGATACGGAGAAACGCGACAACGGGCCGGTGGCCGGGACGCCCGAGCAATCCGATTCGAGCGGGCGCACGGCGGCGAAGATGACGATGACGATGTCGCAGGCGTATTCGATGTCGATGTCGGCCGCGCAGTCGTTCAGCGAGCAGGTGTGGCGTGCGCAGCGTTCGCTGCTCGCGGCACTCGGATCGACGATCGACGGCGTCGCTCCCGCCGAAGGAAAGAAGCTGCTGCTCTTCATCGGCGGCGAGCTTTCCGAGAATCCTGGTGCGGACATTTACGAGCGCGTGAACGCGATCTACGCGCCGCACCTGCGGATGGTGCGGCCGATCGCCGCACGCGATAACAGCCGCAGCCTCTCCGGTGAGCTGACCGCGCTCGCACGTCGCGCCAATGCGGCCGGCGTGACGATGTACATGGTCGACGCAAGCGATCGCCGCCTGCGCGACGCAAGCAGCGGCAGGATCGATCGCAGCGATCCGGAGCCGATGAGCTCCAACGATACGGCGATGGCCATGCGGCAGGTCGCGACGATGACCGGCGGCTTGTGGGTCCCGGGCGGCAAGACGATTCAGGCCGCCCTCGACACGATCGCCAAAGACGTCTCCGCCTATTACTCCCTTGGATACGCGTCGCAGGCGCAGGGCAAAGCGCCGATCGAAGTGCGCGTGAAACGTCCCGGTCTCCGCGTGCGCATGCGCCAGAGCTACACGGAGGGAGCGCAAGCGCAGCGCGCTGCCGCAACGACTCCCGCGCTCTCCGCGGACACTCCCGCCGCCGATGCTGTAATCGCCACGCCGGAAGATCTGGTGAAGAAGCGTGTGACCGCGAATCTGTTCGACGAGGAGCGGAGCGATTTCGCAGTGAGCGTCGCCGCATCCCCCCGCGTGCCACAGGACGGCGGCCGCTCGCAGGTCGTGCTCACCATCACGTTCCCCACCACGGTCACACTGAACGAAGACGCTGACTCGCTCAAAGGCAGCGTGGCGATCTACATCGTCACGAGCAATGACGAAGGACGCACGTCGAAAGTCGCCGCGCAGGTGCAGGAGCTGAAGTTCCCCCGCGGCACACGCGCGCAGGTGCTCGCCCAGAAGAAATTCACGATGACGTTCCCGATGGTGATCGGAAGCGGCAACGTGAAGGTGTCGGTGGCCGTGGCAGATCAGCAGGGCGGCACGATCGGCTTCGCGCGGACGACGATTCCTGAGTAGGGGATGAGAGAGGGGACGACCGGGGGCCTCC
>JALYOB010000572.1 GCA_030857085.1 Acidobacteriota bacterium
ACTCATCGTTACCCACGGAAACCTCGCAACCGAGCTGCTGAACGCGGCGCGGCAGATCGAAGCTGACGTCAGCTGTATCGAAGCCGTCTCGCTCGGATGGAACGACACCGTCGACGCCGCGCGCGACGAGATCCGGCAGGCGCTCGACCGCTTCGGCCCCGAGCGGGGCGTCATCATCTTCACCGACATGTTCGGCGGCACGCCGAGCAACATCAGCCTCTCGTTCCTGGAGAAGGGGAGGGTCGAGATCGTCACCGGCGTCAACCTGCCGATGATCGTCAAGTTCGCGATGATGAAACAAGAAGCGAAAGACGTGGCGACGGTCGCGCACGTCATCAGCGAGAAAGGCTCGAAGGCGATTCGCGTCGCCTCCGATCTGCTCGCGGCAGGAGCGGTCCGTTGATCGAGCGCAGCATCGAGATCAAGAACAAACTCGGCCTGCATGCGCGCGCGGCCGCGAAGCTCGTGCACACCTCCGCCCGTTTCAAGTCGGACATCAAAGTCCGCAAAGGCGATGAGGAAGTCGACGGCAAGTCGATCCTCGGCATCCTTCTTCTGGCAGCAGGACGCGGTTCGACGGTCGTGGTGAAAGCCGACGGTCCCGATGAACGCGATGCGCTCGACGCGATCGAGAAGCTGATCGACGCGAAATTCGACGAAGTAGAATGAGCTGATGCCCGCAGCTCAGACGCGCAGCGACGTTCGCACTTACAAAGGCGTCGGTGTTTCCCCCGGAATCGCAATTGGCCGCGCCGTGATCGTGGAGAAGCGCGTGGCCGCGGTGTATCGCGTCCCGATCCGCGACGACGAAGTCGAGTCGGAGGTGGCGCGGTTTCGGGAGTCACTGACCAAGACGCGCGACGAGCTTCTCGACCTGAAACAAAAAGTCAGCCGCTCGATGGGGGAGGAGTACGCGCAGATCTTCGAGGCGCACGCGATGATCGTCGGCGACGCTTCCTTCGCCGAGAAGGTCGTGCAGAAGATCGAAGACGAGCAGGTCAACGCGGAGTGGGCGCTGGCGGAAGTGCAGGAAGAGCTGCAGGCGCGATTCAACAGTTTCGAGGATGACTACCTGCGCGAGCGCGTCGCGGATGTGAAAGACGTCGCCGAGCGCCTGCTCGTCAACCTGCAGGGCGTCGCGCATCACGACCTCTCCGAGATCAAGCACGACGTGGTCATCATCGCGGACGACCTCACGCCGTCCGACACCATTCACTTCAACCGCAGGCCGATCGTGGGCTTCGCGACGGAAGTGGGCGGACGCACCTCGCACACCTCCATCATCGCCAAGTCGCTGTTTATGCCGGCGGTGATCGGCGTGCCGAAGCTTTCGAAGATCGTGGACAGCGACGAGCTGGTGATCGTCGACGGCTACGAAGGCACGGTGGTCATCAATCCGACGCCGGCGATGGTGCAGGAGTACCAGAGCCGCGTCTCGCGACATGTCGAAGCGGAACAGAAGCTCCTCGAGAATCGCACGCTCCCTTCGGTCACCAAAGACAACCGCCGCGTTTCGCTGCAGGCAAACATCGAGCTGGTCGAAGAGCTCGACGACGCGACGAAGTTCGGCGCGGAGGGGATCGGCCTCTATCGCAGTGAGTTTCTCTACATCTCCACCAGTCCCGACCTGCCGACCGAAGAAGAGCACTTCAACATCTATCGCCGCATCGCGGAGTCCTGTGCGCCGAACTGGGCGGTGATCCGGACGTTCGATTTAGGCGGAAAGAAGCTCGCCCGCGAAGTCATGGGCTCGAAGGAAGACAACCCGGTCCTCGGCCTGCGCGCGCTGCGTTTGTGCATGCAGCATCGCGACATGTTTCGTACGCAGTTGCGCGCCCTCCTGCGCGCGTCGGCGCACGGCAAGATCAAGATCATGTTCCCGCTCGTCTCCGGCGTGCAGGAGTTGCGTCAGGTGAAAACGCTCGTCCGCGAGCTCAAGCACGAGCTCGACGAGCAGGGGATTGCGTACAACAAAGAGCTGCAGATCGGGATCATGATCGAAGTGCCCTCGGCGGCCGTGATTGCAGACCTGCTTGCGACCGAGGCGGACTTTTTCGCGATCGGGACGAACGATCTGATTCAGTACTCGCTGGCCATCGACCGCGGCAACGAGAACGTCAGCTATCTGTACGAGCCGCTCCATCCTGCGATTCTGCGTCTGGTCAAAGGGGTCATCGACGCCGGCAAGCGGGCGGGGATTCCGGTGGAGATGTGCGGCGAGATGGCTTCCGATCCGATCTTCGCCATCGTTCTGTTAGGCCTGGGGCTCGAGATTTTCTCGATGAACCCGTCGTCGATTCCTGTCATCAAGAACGTCGTGCGCTCGGTCCGGTACAAGGATTGCCGTCGCATTGCGGAGATGGCGCTGCAGAAAAAGACCGCGCAGGAGATCGAGGAGTTCGTGATCGAGAGCGTGGCCATGCGGTTCCCGGAAGGGCTGATCAACCAACACTCATGAGCGACCACCACTTTCAACATCGAGAGATCCGGCACGTTCCGAAGCCGTGGGGTTACGAGCTGATCTTCGCGCACACGGACCGTTACGTCGGCAAGATTCTGCACATCAATCAGGGCGAGTCGCTGAGCCTCCAGTATCACGAAATGAAAGAGGAGACGCTCTACGTTGTCGACGGCGAACTGAAGCTGACGATCGAGCATGACGGCGATCGCCGCGAACTGCCGCTCCGCAAAGGCGAGGCGTTTCACATTCCGCCGCGCCTGATTCACCGGATGTACGCGGTCGTCGACACGGACGTGGCAGAGGTCTCGACGCCGGAGTTGCAGGACGTCGTCCGCCTCGAAGATCGCTACGGCCGCGCATGAAGAACCTCCTTCTCGCCTGTTCGCTGATCGTCTGTGCGTCGGCCGCGATGGCTGCCGACACGAAGACGCTCGTCGACACGGCGAAGGCAGCGAAGGTAAAGCGGAAGGCGAGCAGCTCGCGCGTGCTCACGAACGCGGACGTGAAAAAGTCGAAAGGGAAGCTCGGCGAAACGAAATTGCCGCCCGGCCCGATCGACACGACCAAAGAAGAGAGCCTGGTCGAGAAGCAGGAAACGATGCGCAAGGTGCGCGCGGAGCACAGCGCACAACTCGCCGCCGCGGAAGCGGCCGTGGCAAGGCTGGAGAAAGAAGTCGCATCGCTCGAGCAGCAGTATTACGACGAGAACGATCTCGATCTGCGCGACCGTGAGCTCGTGCAGCGATTCAACGAAAAGAAGAAAGCGCTCGACGCCGCGCGCGCCGAGCTCGTGGCGATCCTCGACCGTCCCTTGCCCTGATCCATCTCCAAGAC
>JALYOB010000141.1 GCA_030857085.1 Acidobacteriota bacterium
CCGCAAAGCGGCGCCTGTTCCTTCGAAGAAATCGTTTACGCAACGCTCGCGAAAACGGGCGAGCTGGAAGCAGAAGTCGTCGATCACAACTTCTTCGACATCGGCACGCCCGACGAGCTCGCGCGCACGCGAGCGGCATTGGAGACCTGACACTCTTGAAGATCCTCGTGACCGGCGCCGCCGGCTTCATCGCCTCGAATCTCATTCCGCGCCTTCTCAACCGCGGCGACGCCGTCGCCGGCATCGACAACTTCTTCCTCGGCAAGCGCTCGTATGTGGTGAAGCACGAGAACTTCACGTTCCACGAGCTCGACCTCCTCGACCTCGACGGCGTCGTGCGCGTGTTCGAAGAATTCAAGCCCGATCGCATCTGGCACCTGGCTGCGAACAGCGACATCAGCTACGGAACGAAGTACACCGACTTCGATCTCAAAGGGGGCACGCTCGTCACGTACAACGTGCTCGAGGCGATGCGCCGCACGAACGTGAAAGAGATCGTCTTCTCGAGCAGCGGCGCGGTGTACGGCGAGCCGACGGTGATGCCGACGCCGGAAGACTACGGCCCGATTCTGCCGATCTCGCTCTACGCCGCGAGCAAGGTCGCGTGCGAGACGCTCATCACTGCATACGCGCACAACTACGGCATCCGCGCCTGGATCTTCCGCTTCGGCAACATCGTCGGACCGAATCCAACGCATGGCGTGATCCACGACTTCGTCCTCCGTCTGCGCGAGGAGCCGACGAAGCTTACGGTCCTCGGCGACGGCACGCAGGCCAAGCCGTACGTCTACGTCGAAGATTGTCTCGACGGAATGGAGTTCGGCGTCGCGAACGCCCCTGCGCACGTGAACGTGTACAACCTCGCCGTCGACGATCAGACCACCGTGCGCGAGATCACCGACTGGACGATCGAGGCGATGGGGATCACCCGAACGGAGATCGACGTGCAGTACGGCGACAGCCCCCGCGGCTGGCGCGGCGACGTCCCCCAGGTGAAGCTCGACACCCGCCGCATGACGCAACTCGGCTTCGTGCCGAAGCGCTCGAGCCGTGAGGCCGTGCGGCAGACGATCCGCGAGGTGGTCGAGCAGTTTCGGAACGGGCCGGTGCAGTGAAAGTTCCTCGGAGTTCCTCGGAGTACCTCGGTACCTCGGAAACTCCGCCGAGGTACTCCGAGGTCCCCGAGGTACTCCGAGGTACCGGGTGGGCGGTGGCCCTCGCCCTCTCCGCCGCCCTCATCCGTCTCATCCCGCTCCAGTTTCTCCATCCCCTCAACTGGGACGAGATCGAGTTCTATCGGGCCACGGCGTGGATCGCGGACGGGCTGATGCCGTTTCGTGATTTCTGGGAGCACCACACGCCGCTGATGTGGTTTCTCTTTGCGCCGTTCACGAAGCTGACGAACAGTCCGGGCGTCGATGCGATCGTGCTGCTGCGGTGGGTGCAGGTTCCGGTGTGGGTTGCGACGTTCTCGCTCGCGAATCTCTGGATGCGCGGTGCGGGCATCGCGCGATTCGCGCGCTGGTCGGCGATGACCGTCGCGCTCGCGAGCTCGCTGCTCATGATCCCCGCGGTCGAGTATCGCGTCGACTCCCTCGGCTGCATGCTGGTGATGGCGTGGCTGCTGCTCGTGCAGCGGCAGCGCTGGTTTTTTGCGGGAGCGATTCTCTGTCTCGCCGGATTCGCCAATCTGCGACTGGGACCCGTGCTTGTCGTCGCCGTGTGGCTCGCGTTGCTCACCTCGCGTCTGCGCGCGTGGCCGATCATCGCCGGCGGTGTGGTCACGTTGTCGGCGTGCCTCGCGTTCTTCGCCGCGACGCATTCATTGCGCGAGCTCGTGCAGCAGGTGTGGACGGACAACCTCGCTGAGAAGTATGCGACGCCGGTGATCGGGGCATTCGTGCACCGGCTGCTCGTGCCGTTCGGCGTGCGCCTCATTGCGACCGATCGCACGTTCGAGCTCGCGGCGGTCGACGTCGGCGGCATCGCCGTGTTGCTGTTGGGATTCGCAGGACTGATTTACGCGCTGCGCAATCGCGGCGAGTTGCGCATGCTGGCGATTCTGCAGCTCACGAATCTGCTCTTCGTCGCGTCGATGAAGTTCATCTACAACTACCACTTCGCGCTGGTGGTGATCTTCATGATTCCTCTGATCGCGTCGATGTTCGAGCGCGTGCGGCGGACGCAGATCGTGTTCGCGATTCTCGTTCTCGCGTGGAGCGTGAACGCATTCGCGTCGATCTTCCGCGGCAAGGAGCTCGATCGCGCGTATCAGGATCTGATCATGCGCGAGGTCGCGGCGCGAACGCTGCCCGGCGAGAGCGTCTGGAGCGGCATGACGTGGTGCCTGCAGTGCCATCCGGCGTATCGCTTCTGGTTTCTGCCCGAGCTCGCGCGGCAGCTCGTGCGCACCGGACTCGCCGAGCCGTACGACATCGGCAGGCGTCCTCCGAGCGCGGTCGTCTTCGATCACAACGCGCTCGTGTGGGTCGGAACGGTGCAGCGCGAGCTCGCGCCGTATCTGTTGCGCCACTACATCCCGGTGTGGCGCGAGCTCTGGATGCCCGGCCTCAACGCGCGCATCCCGCCCGGTCATTCGTATGTGTGGCGTGCAAATGCGCAGGCGAATTACCGGTTGTACGTTTCCGCTCCGCTCGCGCGGCATCCGTGGTTTCGCAATCCGCTCGCGTTCGTGACGTACAAGAAGGCGGATGCGTCGCGCTTCACGATTCGATTGCCGGAGCCGGAGCAGCAGCAAGGCGTGGTGCGCGTGAACGCGGTGATGGTGGACGGCGTGTTTCCTCTCCGCTTCGAGCAACGCGTCGTCGCGACGAATACCAGCGATCGTGAGCTCGCCGTGTTTCTCATCCCGAGCGACGAACGCATTCTCTTTCGCGAACCGCCGGGCGGCGCGACGCTCGAAGGGGAGTCGACGCGCGTCACGCACATCCCGGATTTCGGAGTGGAGATTCGATGAAGCGCGCGCTCTTTCTCGATCGCGATGGAGTGCTCGATGAGCTCGTGTACTACCCGTCGCACGGCGAGTGGGAGTCGCCGCGGCGCATTTCCGATCTCGTGCTCGTCGACGGCGTGCGCGAGCCACTGCAACGTTTCGTCGATGCGGGCTGGCTGCTCTTCATCGTCACGAATCAGCCCAGCTTCGCGAAAGGAAAAACTTCACGCGAGGAGCTGATCGTGGTGCACGAGGCGGTGGTTGCGTCGCTCGGTGTGCCGATCGCGCGCAGCTACCTCTGCTTCCACCATCCCGACGCGATCGTCGACGAGCTGCGCGTGAAATGCGAATGCCGCAAGCCAGGAACCAAGTCGCTGCGCGACGCCGCATCCGAATTCGAGGTCGACCTCACCCGCTCGTGGATGGTGGGCGATCAGGACAGCGACCTGAAATGCGGCCGCGCTGCCGGGTGCAAGGTCGCGCTGATCGAGAGCCGCGGCTCATCGCACAAGCGAGGGAGCGTCGAGCCGGATTTGAGGGTGAGGGATTTGACTGAGCTGGCCCGTGTCATCCTGAGCGAAGCGAAGGATCTTCCCGGTCGCTGACTGGAAGGTCCTTCGCCGTTGTGTCATTCCGAGCGAAGTCGAGGAATCCCCTGCCTATCGAACGCGCCGTCGCCTGTCGAAAGGGGATCCCTCGACTTCGCTCGGGATGACACGTTTACCGCTCGCGATGACAAGGTCGCCTACTTCACACTCTCCCACTTCGTCTGCGTCACCTTCAGCGCCGGATGCGAAACCAGCAGGTGCCACACGACGGCCGCGAGTCCCTCGGTGTGCGGCGTGATCCGCTCCTGCGACACCACCGGGATCACCACGCACGCATCGGCGACCTGGTTCGTGTAGCCGCCGTCTTTGCCGACGATGCCGAACACTTTCGCGCCCGCGTTGCGCGCTTCGTCGATCGCGCGGACGAGGTTCACCGACACGTTCTTTTCCACGCTGCCGCCGCCGACGGAGAAGACGAGCACCGCGTCTTTGCCGTTGATGCGGGAGCCTTTCAGCCATTCCGAAAAGCAGCTGTCCCAGCCCTCATCGTTCACGCGCGCGGTGAGCTCGGAGACGTTGTCGGTCGGCGCATATGCTTCGAACCTGCAGATCTTGCGGAAGTCGTTGACGGCGTGGCTGGCGTGACCGGCCGAGCCGCCGACGCCGAGGATGAAGAGACGGCCGCCTGATTCACGAGCGGAGGCGAGGCCGGAGGCGACGCGGTCGACCGCATCGGCGTCGATGCGGCGGATCACTTCGATACTTTCGTCGAGGAAGGAGCGGCTGAACGAATCCATCGTTCGATCATACAATCGCCGCAATGTCCGGCATCGCCCGTGTCACTGCGGGAGCGCTGACGGGTGCCGCGATCGCAGGCGCCATCGCGCCGCTGACCAAACGCTTCTTCGGCCCGCCGACCGGCGGCGTGGGCGTGCTCACCGTCTACGGATATCCGAAAGGGTGGGACTTTGCGGTCATCGCATTGCTGGTGACGTTCGCCGCGATCGGCGGCGCGATTGCGGGCGCCGCGTGGCGCGCCGAATATGCCGAACGGGTGACGCCGCCCGCGCAGGACGCGCGCAGATTGTGGCTCCTCGCCGGCATCGTCTTCATCGTCATGCTCTTCGTGCACGACCATCCGTACGCGCACATGGATCCGTTCCATGAAGGGGAGCATCTGACGCCCGCGTATCTGTTTCATCATGGCGAGCGGCCCTTCCGCGACGTCTTTCTTCTGCACGGACTCGGCGTCGATGGCGGTCTCGATGCGCTGGTGGTCGGCGATCCTCCCGCGCCGCTGCGTTCGAGAAGACTGCAGACCGTGCTCGATGCCGCGACGCTCGCGCTGCTCATTCCGGTTGCCGCGGAAGTGACGGCGATGACCTGGAGCCTCATCGCAGCGATCGTGTTGTCGCTGTGTGGCATTGCGGCGTTGTGGCTTCCGGTCTTTCCGTACTACCGGCTTGCGCCACTGCTGCTCACCGCGTACGGCCTTTTTCTCTGGATTCGCAAGCGGAAGCCGCTGCCGCTGCTGCTCGCGTTCATCAGCGCGTCCATTGGTTTGCTCTGGTCGCTCGATGTGGGGACGTATGCGATTGCGGGACTCATCGCCGCGCTGATCCTCATTCGTCCGCCGCTCAAACAGGTGTTGCTGTTCGGCGCGATCGCGGCCGCGATTCCGATCCTCGCGCTCCTCGCGATGCAGGTGAACCTGCGCCAGTTCTTCGTCGACGCGTACCTCATCCTGCCGAAGGTCAACAATGCCGCGGGTGCGCTTCCCGCGCCGGAGCTGAAAAGCGCGGCCGGTCTGCGTTACTACCTGCCGCCTGTGTTTTACGGCCTGCTGCTCGCGCTCGCGTGGAAGCGCCGCGATCCGCGCATCGCCATCGTGGCCATCTTTTCCATTCTGCTGTTCCGCACCGCGGCCGGCCGCGTCGGCTGGAGTCACACCCGTTTCGCGATGCCTTTTCTCGGAATCGCGTTCGTCGGCTTCATCCTCGAGCCTTTGCGCAATCGCATCGCCATCGCGCTGCTCTCGATCGCGGCGCTGTTCTACTTCGAAGTGCCGCAGAACGCGCTCGCCGGAGCGAAGCTGCTGGCAGAGTGGCCATCGCGGCAGAGGCATGAAGGGCTGGTCAAACATCCGCTCGCGCGCGGCATCTACACGAGCGAAGACAACGCCATTCAGCTCTCGTCATTGAAGTCGTACGTCGACGCGCTCGGTCCCGGAACGATCTTCGATTTCACGAACGAACGCGCGCTCTACTTCATGCTGCGGCGCAAGCCGCCGACGCGCTGCTTCGACGTGCCGACGCTCTCGTCGCCGGTGCTGCTCGAGGAAGCACTGCAGCAGCTCGATGCGCATCCCCCCGTCGCCGTCATCCTCGGCGGCGAGCCGTCGGTTGCAGTCTTCGACGGGGTCTCGAACGAGCAGCGCGTGCCGCGGCTCGCGCAGTGGATCGAGGCGAATTATCCGCGGCGCACGGCCGTCGGCCGCTTCATCGTGGCGACGCGATGATCGATCTCGATGAGGCGTTCGCGCGGCTCGCGAAATCATCATTTCGTCGCAAGTTCCGATTGCAGGGACGTGAGCTCGCGTACCTCCAGACGTGGGGATTGGCGCACGTACTCAAACAGGCCGAGGAGCTGCTGCGGAAGCGCGTTGGTCCGGCGGTGATCGCGAATGATGGGCGGCAGACGCCGTGGCGCAATCACCCGGTGTTCGTCGCGCAGCACGCCACCGCCACCTGTTGCCGCGGATGCATCGAGAAGGTGCACGAGATTCCGAAAGGGCACGAGCTCACGCGCGAAGAGCTGCGGCATCTGGTCGCGGCGATCGAGCGCTGGCTGCAGTCTCAGCATTGACCGCCGCGCCGCGATGCTGCATCGTTCGCTTACGTATGCCGACGCACATTCAGCAACCGACGATCGTTCAGGCCGCGGGCAACAAACCGAAGATCATCGAGGAGTACTTCGGTCGCGTGAACTCGAAAACCGACGATGTTTCGATCGCGCGGATGAAAAGCCCGAGCGGCTGGATCGAGCCGGGGCAGACGCCGGAGTTCGATGAGTACACGCTCGTGCTGCGCGGCACGTTGCGCGTCACCACGCGCGGCGGCTCGATCGACGTGCACGCCGGCGAAGCGGTGATCGTGCACAAAGGGGAGTGGGTGCAGTACTCGACGCCGCATCTCGACGGCGCCGAGTACATCGCGGTCTGTCTGCCGGCGTTCTCGATGGACACCGTGCATCGCGACGCGAGCTGACGCGATGAAGCGCGTCTGGATGGCGCTCGTCGCGCTGGAAGCCGTCTGGATCGCGATGCTCGTGCAGCGCGGCGCGGGGCTGGCGGTCGACGAGATCGAATTCTTTCGCGCGACGCGCTGGATCGGCCTGGGGCAGGTGCCGTTCCGCGACTTCTGGGAGCATCACACGCCGCTGCAGTGGATCGCGTTTGCGCCGTTTGCGCGCTTGTTCTCGAATGGGCCCGGCGCGGCCTCGATCGTGGCGCTGCGATGGGTGCAGATGGCGGTGTGGATCGGCATCGTGGCGTTGCTGCTGCGCATCGCGCGGCGTGAAGGGGTGCGCGGCTGGAGCGCGCTGGCGCTGCTGCTGGTGAGCGCCGTCTTCACTCGTCGCGCCGTCGAATATCGACTCGACGTGCTGGCGAATCTCGCGTACATCGCGGCGATTGCTCTCGTGCTGTTCGGCGCGACACGATCGCGCTGGATTGCGTGCGGCGCGCTGCTGTCGTTGTCGGTGCTGACGAACATGCGGTTCGTGCTGCTGGTCGTGCTCACGGCCGCGCTGCTCTTGTTCTGGCGTCCGGAGGAGCGGCGCTGGCGACTGAATCTGCAGGCGCTCTGGATGGCCGCGGGTGTTGCTCCCGTGGCGGCTGCATTCATCGGCTGGCTGATGGCGGCGGGTGCGTGGGAACCGTTCCGCAAAACGATCTTCGAGTACAACGTCGGCGCGGCGCGCTTTCTCCAGCCGCCAACGCTGCTCGACGCCATGCTCGCGCCGCTCTGGCTGCTGGACATCGGCGGGATGGCCTACTCCATCGCGGCGATCGCCGGCGTCGTCATCGCGTTGCGCGGCGTGCGCACGCCCGGCGCGCTGCAGTTCGTCGCATTGCTCTTCATCGCGAGCGCCATCGCCGTCGCCGCGCTCAACGTTCAGTACGACTATCACCTGCAGAACGCGTGGCTCCTCGCGCTGCCGCTGGTTGCGCTGGCGATCGAACAGTTGCGGCTTGCCTGGCAGCGCATGGCCGCGATCGTGGCGGCGGTGAGCCTGAGCGTGTTTGCGATGCAGGTGCTTCCCGCGTTCGGCGCGGAGATGGAGTACCAGGACGCGGTCATGACCACCGCCGATCGCATGACGCGGCCCGGCGAACGGGTGTGGGATGGCGCGGGTTACGTGCTGCGGCGCGAGCCGGCGTATCGCTACTGGTTTCTCCCCAGCAGCGTGCGGATGATGGCGGCCGCGCGCGCGCTTCCGCCGTACGACCTCCGTGCGATCGCGACGAATCCTCCTGCCGCGATCGTGGCCGACTATCGTTTGCGTCTGTACCTGCAGAACTTTCCCGACGTCACGCGCTTCGCGACGCGGCATTACGTTCCGCTGCTGCGCAATCTCTGGGTGCCGGGGCTGGCGGTGGAGATCGGGCCACAGCCGGCGCGCGTGCAGTGGATCGCGCCGCGCGCGGGACAGTACGACGTTTATGCGAGCGCGGCGGCTGCGGGACATCCTTGGTTTCGCGTGCCGCTGCGTTTCGCGGACTCTGCGACGTCGGAGCGATTCGCGATTCCTCTGAAGCAACTCCCGCCGCTCGGCAGCGGAACGTTGCGCTGGCGGGTCGACGGCGTCGCGCAGCCCGAGAACGTCGACATGTTGACCTTGCGGCGCGGAGCGAAGGTGGAGCTCGAGGCCACGCCAGGCGTCGCGGCCGGTGTGTTCCTCGTGCCGCACGGAGTGGACACGCTTTGCCTCACGCCGGCCGAGCCCTTTCTTTTCTGATTACACTGCGTGCATGCGCGGGCCCGTCTTCGCTCTTCTTCTCGCATTTTCCGCGATTGCGGAAGGAGTCGCGCTGCGGAAGAAAGAGATGCTCGGCACGCTGGCGGGCGGCGATCGCTGGCTGAAGATGAATCAGGCGAAGGGGAACGCGTTCACGGCGTTCCTGCAGGAGCAGCCGCGTTGAAGGTGCTGGTCGTCTCGGAGCATGAGGTGGAGCAGCTCCTGCCGATGGAGCGCTGCATTGCGGTGATGGAAGAGGCGCTCGCGGCGCTCGCGCGCGGCGAGGTGCACAATCCGCTGCGGCAGGCCATTCGCGCTCCCGGCGCGCCGGGGCTGCTCGGCCTCATGCCCGCGTGGCGCGCCGGTGCATCGCCGTACTACGCGCTCAAGGAAGTCTGTGTCTTTCCCGAGAATCCGCAGCGCAAAGTCGACACGCATCTCGGCGCGGTGATTCTGCACAGCGGCGAAACGGGCGAGCCGCTCGCGTTCGTGAACGCGTCTGCGATCACAGCAATCCGCACGGCT
>JALYOB010000573.1 GCA_030857085.1 Acidobacteriota bacterium
CTCCATATCAGCGCTCGCCACCCGCTTCCAATCGCCGCACTTCTTCCGCCGTCAACGCCCGCGTCTTCCCAACTTCGAGAGAGCCAATCCCGATCTCTCCGATCGCAATCCGCGTCAGCTTCTCCACCTTCGCCTCCAGCGCCTCCACCATCCGTCGCACCTGCCGGTTCCTTCCCTCGGTGATGGTGATCTCGAACGTGGCCGCGCCGATGCGCTTCACGATCGCCGGGCGGGTCATGCCGTCGCGCAGTTCGATGCCGTTGCGCAATCGCTCGAGCTGTTCGTCCCCCAGCGGCTTCGACGCCTTCACGCGATACGTCTTCGGCACGTGATAGTCGGGATTCGTGAGCCGCTCGGCGAACGCGGTGTCGTTCGTCAGGATGAGGAGACCGCTCGTGTCGAGGTCGAGCCGTCCCACCGGAAAGAGATATCGATCGCGATCCGGAAGGAGGTCGTAGATGGTGGGCCGTCCTTCCGGATCGCGGTAGGTGGTGAGGTAGCCGGTCGGCTTGTTCAGCAGCAGATACGTCGCCTCGGCGCGTTCGAGCGGCTTGTCGTCGAACGTGATGCGGTCGCGTTCGAGGTCGACCCAGCGATTCGGATCTCCCTCGACGCGACCGTTCACCTTCACGCGACCCGCACCGATCCAGCGGCGCGCCTCGCTGCGCGAGCCGACGCCCGCCTTCGACAGCACGCGCTCGAGCGTCTTGAGCGGACGATCGCCCGGCGGCGGTGCTTTGACGGTCTTCGGCGGCGTGCGCACACGCCAAGAATATCTACGCCGCCCGCTTGAACACCATCGTGTATTCGCTCGGGCCGCGGCGGGTCTGATCGAGGCGATGCACCGAGAGCGTCTTGCCGTCCGGCGAGAGCGACAGATGCTCTTTCGTGTCGCGCTTCATCATCATCTCGCCGCGCTGCATCTCGCTGCTGATCGCGAGATCGAGCTCGCCGTTCGCATCGAACTTCGCGGTGGTCGTGGTCGGCACTTTCACCGGACCATCGGGCGTGCGCATGGTCGCATCGAACGTCGACGGCTGCCCATCGAGACGATGGGTGTGCGTGTCGGTGAACGGCTCGTCGTCCGCCCGCTCGATGCGGATGGCGATGGTCAGTGTCTCCGGCGTCTGCGCGATGTCGAGGCGCCAGCTGCGCGTTCCCTCGCGCATCCGCTCGGGCATGTCTTTGCTGGCGTCGAGGTCGAGGACCCACGTGCCGGCGTAGTTCTGGTTCGGAGTGGCGGCGAAGGCAGCGAACGTGAGAAGCAGCAGCGAAAGTGTGGCGATTCTGATCTTCATGACCGCAGATACGTGCCTGCGCATCGGCGGGTTCCAAACTTCATCTCTTCTTCATAACTCGATCGTGAGGACGACGCTCTCGCCGATCTTCATCCGCTCGACATGACCGTCGCTTTGCGCGACCCAGACGTCGTGCACGTTGCCGCTGTTCGCATCGGTGAAGCGGTAGTGATTCGACGCGCCTTCGGTTCCGGCGAGTTGCGCGCTTCCTTCTTTCTTCTGCGGATCGAAGGCGAGCGTCACGCGCTGATACACGCGATTGCCGAACGGCGGAGCATCGGCGGCGCTCCACCTGCCGCCCGACTTTTTCTCCCACGCCACGCCGTTCGCACCGGCGCTCGCGCGCCACTCCTCGCCGTTCGCGCGAAACGTGACCGTTTCCGCCCCGATCGTCTTCCGCTGCATCGTGCCTTCCGCGCGCACGCCTCCTTCTTCGAGAACGAACGAGAACGCCGGCGCGGAGCGAAACCAGTTCATCGCTCCTTCATACGATGCTTGCGTCGACTGCAACGGAGGCGTCGCCGGCTTTGCGGCAGGCGCAACGGGCGGTCTCGACGCAACCGGCGGCGCGGGCGTCTCTCGTGAACAGGCGGCGAACAGAACCAGAAAAACAAATAAACGTTCACATCGCATCGGAAGACGCAATGCTACTCTTTGGTTGAGGCGACCATGCGGACCAAAACGTGGTGGTGGGTGGCAGCTGGCGCGGCGTTGGGCTGCGTCGTTTTCGGAGCAACGCGTCCGGGGGTGTTCGACGGGGGAGAAGTGGCGCAGGCATCGATGTTCGCCCCGCCCGATCGGCCCGCACCGAAGCCGCAGTTTCGTCCCGATTTTCCCGCCGACGAGCTGACGCACGCTGAACCCTCGAGCAGCAGTCCGACGCTCGTGCGCGTCTCGCAGAAGAAGATCGATGCGCGCGTCGAAGCGCTCGCGCGCGAGATGGCGGAGATGTGGACGCGCAATCCGGAAGAGCTGGTGGTCGTCATCGACGACGCCGCACGCTCCATGCCCTCCGCTCCCTCGGTCACGCTGCTGCTCGCGATCGCGCACGCGGAGACGAACGGAAAAATCCTCGATGTGTCGGAGGCGGGCGCGGTTGGTCTCGCGCAGGCGACGCCGGTGGCGTATCGCCAGGAAGGTCTCGACGGAAAGCTGTTCGTGACGCGCGATTACCTCATCGGCTCCCGCGCCTACATCATGAAAAAGCCCCTCGGCGACGCGGACACGATCGCCACCATGGTCGTCGACAAAGACACGCCGGCGACGCGCAAAAAAGCGAAGCGCCTGCTCGAAGCCGCGAAGGAACTGCGCCGCGAAGGCATCGACGAGCTCGATCTGCTCGAGCCATTCGCCGCGCAGAAATACTTCACCGCCATCAAGTCGATGGACGAGCACAACAAAAGTGTGCTCAACAAACTCGGCCGGCTCCTCGATCACGGTTCGCGCGCGCAACTCCGCGAGTTCCGCAATGACACGCGCACCGAATATCGCGCGCTCAAGGCGACGCAGCTTTCGTCGTGGGTGCAGTATCAGAAGGATCTGATCGCGAAGCGCGACGCGATGCTGCGCGATCACTTCGGCATGAAGGCCGACGACGTGAAGCGCCATATGGCTTACGAGGCAAGCGAATACCTCGGCGAGCATCTCGATGATCGCTTTTCCGCCAAAAGCATGGCCCGCTTCCTCGTGCGTCACCTCGATCGCAAAGGCGTCGAAGCGCGCAAGCTGATCAAGCGCGAGGGCGAGGGGAACGTCGAAGAGATGACCGCGGCGCTCTACAACGGCGGCTCGCACAACGTGAAGCGCATGCTGGCCGGCCTCATTCGCGCCCTTCCGGAGACGCAGAACTACATGCGCAAAGTGCCGGCCACGCGCCGCCGCCTCGACGAATGCATGCTCGTCGAAGAGGTGGCGACGGGCGGCGGCAACGCGCACCCGAGCGGGATTCTCACGCTGCGCTGACGCGAAGCCCCGATGTCGTCC
>JALYOB010000142.1 GCA_030857085.1 Acidobacteriota bacterium
AGACGAGACGACGCTCGCCGCCGACGATCGCGGCTACATCCTCACGATCACTGAGAAAGGCTTCGGCAAGCGCACGCCGGTCACGGCGTATCGCCTGCAGCGCCGCGGCGGACTCGGTCTGTCGAATCTCAAGATCACCGACAAGAACGGCAAGGTCGCGGGCATCGCGCACGTCGGCGACGACGAGCAGCTCCTCCTCATCACCGAGCAGGGGATGATGATCCGCACCGGCGTCGGCAGCATTCGCGTCGCGGGCCGCAAGACCCAGGGCGTGCGCGTCATCAACATCGACGAGAGCGATACCGTCGTTGCCGCGGTGAAGCTCATCGATCGCGAGCAGCCCGAAGATCAAAGCGACGACCCGACCGGCGAAACCGAAGAAACGCTCGACGAAACGACCAACGACACTCCGGACAGCGATCCGGAAGAACCGGTGCACTGACGTTGCGGATCATGCGTCCTTCCCGGGAGCGCCTCGAACGGCTGGCGCGCGAGCTCGTAGATGCGCTCGCGCGCTCGAAGTCGGTCGTGCTTTTGAAGGATCGCGAGCAGGTGCGTCAGGCGGTCGCGCAGGCGCTAGCCGAAGAGTTGCGCCGCGAGGAATCGCGCGAAGAGACCGCGCGTCAGCGCATCGCCGCAATGCGCGGTCCGCGTCCGGACACGAAAGAGTGGGAAGAGCTCTTCGTCCGCTTCATCGAAGAAGAAGCGGTGCGCGAAGGTCTCGATTCGTAAAAATCAGTGATTGCGCCGCCGGCGCTGTTTCGTGCCGCCGCCATTCGCGTCGTCGACGGTGGTCGCATCGCGATCGAGGACCGTTTCGTCGCCGGCCACGTCGAGCGGCGGTGCGCCGGTCACGATCGCCGGCGCGTCCACAACACCCGTCGCTGTCGTGGTGTTGTTCACGAGCGCAGACGCGTCGCCGCGGCCGCGCACCGTCATGTCGTCGTCGGCGATCATCCGCCGCAGCCGCTGCGCCTTGGTCCGCTCGAAGATGCCGGCCGCATGACCCGCCGGAATCCAGCTGTTGCCCGCGCACTTCGGGCAGCGCCCGCGAAACGCGATGTTCTTTCCGCAGTCGGGGCAGATGATGACGAGCGAATGCGAGAGCTCGAACTTCTGCTCTCCTTCGGCATCCAGACTGTTCAGGAACGCTGCAAGATTAGTAAACGTCTCGTCGAGGGGCATCGCTACTCCGAGCCGGCTCTAGTGCACGCGACATGCCTTGTTGCGGCTGGCGCTGGCGCGCACGCCTGTTGTCCGTTGTCGGTTCTCGGTTCAGGGCACGGCATCGCACGGAATCACCCTGAACGGACAACCGACAACCGACAACCTGCGCGGCGCCGCCGCGCACCTCAGATTCTCATCACATCGAACTGCTCGTGATGCAGCGTCTCGTCCGGCTTGAACACAAGGTGAATGCCGAGCGAGCGCTCGACCTCCTCGAAAATCGGATCGCCTGTGTGCAGCGTTCCGTACACGATCGGGTTCACGCGCACGATCACATCCTGCCCTTCGTGAAAATCGCGCTGCTTCACCAGCTCGCGCCACACTTCGAGAGCGATGGTCGTATTCGACTTGATTCGTCCGCTGCCGCCGCAGTACGGGCAGGCTTGCGTGAGCGAACGCTCGAGACTCTGGCGCACGCGCTTGCGCGTCATCTCAATGAGACCGAACTCCGAGATCTGCAGGATCTTCGTTTTGGAACGATCCTTCTTGATCTCGTTCTCGAGCGCCTCAAACAGCTTCTGCCGGTTCGACAGATCTTCCATGTCGATGAAATCGAGCACGATGATGCCGCCGAGGTCGCGGAGGCGGATCTGACGGACGATTTCCTTTGCTGCTTCGAGATTCGTCCGGAAGACCGTCTCTTCGAGATTCTTCTTCCCGACGTACTTGCCCGTGTTCACGTCGATCGCCACGAGCGCTTCGGTCTGATTGATGACGATGTAGCCGCCCGACTTGAGCCACACCTTCGACTTCAGCGCCTTCGCGATCTCCGGCTCGATCCCGAACTCATCGAAGATCGGCTCGTCGCGGCGATACAGACGCACGCGCGAGACGAGCTGCGGCTGGATCTGATCGAGGAACTCGACGATGCGCTGGTACTGATCGATCGAGTCGACCCACACGCTCTTGAATTCCGGCGAGAGCACGTCGCGAATCGTGCGCAGCACGAGATCGAGGTCGTGATGAATCGCCGTCGGCGCCGCGCTCTTTTCACCGCGCCGGCGGATCTGTTCCCACAGTTCGGTGAGATAGCGAAGGTCCGCCTGAAACTCTTCTTCGCCGCGCCCTTCACCAGCCGTCCGCACGATGAATCCGCCGTGGCCGTGCGGACGAATGCGATCGAGGATTTCCTTGAGCCGCGTGCGCTCCGCTTCATCTTCGATACGCCGCGAGACGCCGATGTGATTCACCGTCGGCATGTAGACCAGGAATCGACCCGGCAGCGTGATGTGGCTGGTGATGCGCGCCCCTTTACCGGCGATGGTGTCCTTCGACACCTGCACCACGATCTCCTGCCCCTCACGCAGCAAATCCGAAATCGAAGCCTCGGGGCGATGCGATTGGACGTCATCGAGATGCAGCTCGTCCGTCGATTCGCTCTCGTATTCTTCGAGGTCCTCGATGACATCCGAGACGTAGAGAAACGCGTCGCGTTCGAGTGCGAGATCGACGAATGCCGACTGCATCCCCGGCAGCACTTTCGTGACGCGTCCTTTGTAGATGTTTCCGACGATCGTCCGATGCCGCGTCCGCTCGACCCAGAGCTCCACGACCTGCCCTTCGTCCAGCACGGCGATGCGCGACTCGTGTCGCGTCGCATTGATGACAATTTCGCGCGACATGCGGCGCGAATTGTAGACTGCCGCGCCTCATGCACTGCGGACGATCTCGTCCGCAATGTTGCGGCGCGTTGGAATCGATGTGAGGTGTGTGGCGTTACCCCGCACGCCTGCCTTGACGGAGGGGTGTCCGGATGCTATTTTGCGCCCCCTTCGGAGTGGAAGTATTCCGGCATAGCTCAGTTGGTAGAGCAGCGGACTGTTAATCCGCGGGTCGTAGGTTCGAGTCCTACTGCCGGAGCCATCTTCCGCCCATCCTTCCTTGCTGCGACAATCGCTCTCCACCCATGAGCGAAGCTGTCCCGAATCGCAACTGCGACGTCGTCATGAAAGGCGGCATCACCAGCGGCGTGGTCTACCCGCTGGCGATCAACGAGCTCGCGCAGGAGTTCCGCTTCCGCAATGTCGGCGGCACGTCCGCCGGCGCGATTGCGGCGGCAGTCACCGCAGCTGCTGAATACTCGCGCGTCACCGGCAGCGGTCCCGGATTCAAACGGCTCGAGGAGCTGCCGAAGTTTCTCGCCGGCTCGACGCACGGCGAGAAGAATCTGCTCAATCTCTTCCCGCCCACGAAGCCGACGCGCCAGCTGTTCCTGCTCGCAACGTCGTTCTTAGGCGATGCGGCCCTCGGCGAAAAATTGTCCTCGGCGATTGCGGCGCTGTTCGCGATTACGCCGCTGCTCACCATCGCGAGTTTCCTCCCCCCGCTGCTGCTGCCGTTCGCATTGCGGCATCACTTCGCTGCATTCGACGCGCTCACGTGGATCGCGCTGCTGGTCATTGAATTCGTCCTGCTCTTCGCGGGTCTCGTGGTCACCGTCGGCGGCAATGTGTATCGCGCCCTCAATACGACGCTGCCGAAAAATCGCTTTGGCTTCTCCACCGGCCGCGCGCCGAACGATCGCAATCTCCCCGGCGTGAGCGAGTGGTTGCACGAGGAGATTCAGGCGATCGCCGGCCGCACGAAAAAAGAGGCGCCGCTGACGTTCGGCGACTTGTGGCTCGCGGGTACGCCGGTCACCAATCGCAAAGAGCAACTCGAGCGATGCGAAAAAGACGTGTCGCTCCGCTCGATCAATCTGCAGATGATCACGACTGCGCTCACGTTCGGCCGTCCGTATCGTCTGCCGTTCGAAGAGCGCCGCTTCGCCTTTCGCGCGAGCGAGCTGCGCGAATACTTTTCCGATGATGTCGTCGATCACCTCGTGAAGCACGCGCGTCCCGACGAGCGCATCGCTGCGCTGAACGATTCCGACCTGCATGCGCTGCCCGAGCCGTGGGATCTGCCGGTCATCGTCGCCGCGCGCATGAGCCTCAGTTTTCCGATTCTCTTCTCGCTCGTGCCGCTGTACGCGGCCGACTTTTCACTGCACGTCAACGAGCACGAAGCGAAGCAGTTGCAGCTCGAGCGCTGCTGGTTCATCGACGGAGGTCTCAGCAGCAACTTCCCGATCAACCTGTTCGACTCGATGTTTCCGCGCTGGCCGACGTTCGGCATCACGCTGGACGGGTTCCACTCGCAGCACAAACAGGATCCGCTGCACGAGCGCAACAACGTTCACATGATCGACAAAGCGAGCGGCGGTCTCGCGGGACGCTGGCTGCGGTTCGGCGACACGGGCATCGGCGCATTCGGCCGCTACGTCGGCGCGATGCTCGACACGATCCGCAACTGGCGCGACAACACGCAGATCACCGCCCCCGGCTTCCGCGATCGCATCGTGCACGTGAAGCTCTCGAACGAAGAAGGCGGCCTCAATCTCGACATGGACCGCGAAAAGGTCGAGAAGCTCTCCGAACGCGGCATGTGGGCCGGACGCCTGTTGCGCGAACGCTTCGGCGTCGCCGGCGCGACGGCCGCTCCGCTGAACTGGAACAGCCACCGCTGGACGCGCCTCCGTACGTCGATGGAGCTGCTGCAGAACGCACTGCGGCAGATGGCGAATGCATTCGACTACGAAGACGCGCCGTACCCAACCTACGAACAACTGCTCGCCCGCAACAAAGACGAACACCCGAAGACCGGCTACTGGTGGCCACGAAACGCCAAAGCATTCTTCGACGCGACGCACGATTTGCTGGACGCATCCGAGGAGCTCGCAAACGCCTCCGACTTCAGCGAAGACGCGCCGCATCCAACACCGGAGTTGAGAATTTCGCCGCGACTGTAGGCGCGATGACACCGCGGCGCATGTGTCATCCCGAGTGAAGTCGAGGGATCCCCTTCCGAATTGAGAATTGAGAATTGTGAATTGAGAAACGGAGCGCCGCCGTTTTCTCAATTCTCAATTCCCAATTCTCAATTCGTGTCTACTCCGGCGCCTCCTCTTTCCTCTTCTCTCCCGCCTCTTCCGCGATCCACACCGTCTTGATGTTCGTGAACTCGCGGATGCCGTACACGCCCAGTTCGCGGCCGAAACCGGAATGCTTCGTCCCCCCGAACGGCATGCGCGGATCCGACGCCACCATCGCATTGACGAACACCTGTCCCGAATCGATGCCGGCGATGAAAACCTCCGCCTCGTCGCGATCGCGCGTCCAGACGCTTGCGCCCAGCCCGAAGATTGTCGCGTTCGCGAGTGCGAGCGCCTCCTCTGCATCTTTCACCCGAAACAGCGACGCCACCGGACCGAACGTCTCGTCCGCATACGCCGGCGCATCCTCAGGAATGTCGCGCAGAACCGTTGGCGCATAAAAGTTCCCGCGATCGCGCAGACGCTTTCCTCCGGTCAGCAACTTCGCCCCCGCGCGCACGCTCTCGTCGACCTGCTTCGCAAGATCGTCGACGATCTGCGGCGTCGCCAGGGGGCCGATGTCGGTAGCCTCGTCCATCGGATCGCCGACGTTGAGCCGCTCCATCGCCGCGACGAAACGCCGCTCGAATTCATCCGCGATTTCCTCATGCACGATGAACCGCTTCGCCGCGATGCACGACTGGCCGTTGTTGACGATGCGTGCCTTGATGCCCGTCTTCACCGCCGCCTCGAGATCGGCCGAGGGCATGACCACGAACGGATCGCTTCCCCCCAGTTCGAGCACGCTCTTCTTGATCTTCTTCGCCGCATTCGCCGCGACGCTCGCCCCCGCGGGCTCGCTGCCGGTGAGTGTGGCCGCGCGCACGCGTTCATCGTCGAGCAGCGCCGCTACCTGTTCCGACGTGATCAGCAGCGTCTGAAACTCGCCATCGTTGAACCCTGCCTCGCGCAGGATGTCTTCGATCGCCAGCGCGGACTGCGGCACGTTCGAAGCGTGCTTGAGCACTCCGACATTGCCCGCCATCAGCGCGGGCGCGGCGAAACGGAACACCTGCCAGAACGGAAAGTTCCACGGCATC
Source organism: Acidobacteriota bacterium (assembly GCA_030857085.1). Lineage (GTDB taxonomy): Bacteria > Acidobacteriota > Thermoanaerobaculia > Gp7-AA8 > Gp7-AA8 > QHVT01. The sequence continues at coordinate 6,181 of JALYOB010000142.1, forward strand.
ACCGCCAGCACGATGCCGAGGGGATCGAAGCGGACGTAGCTCTGTTCGGCGTCCGTTTTGATGTGCTCGTGCGTGAGGTAGCGCTCCGCATGGTCCGCATAATGGCGGCACACCATCGCGCACTTTTTCACCTCGGCCACCGCGGCGCCGAACGGCTTCCCCATCTCCATCGTGATCGTGCGGGCGTACTGCTCCGCCCGCTCGTCGAGAATCTCGGCTGCTTTTCGCATCCGCTCGGCGCGCTCGAAAAACGTCCGCGCGCGATTGATCCCGAACGCTTGTACGGCTTTGCTCAGCTTCTGCTCGACATCCGCGGCAGTGAGCGGTTCGAAGGTGGCAACGACTTCACCAGTGGCGGGATTCACGCTCGCAATCGGCATGGCGTGAAGATGATATTCTGATCGCCAAATCGTCCTACAACTGAAGTAATACGGTTCAACCACAACATTGTGAAGGGGAGCCCAATGAGCGTTCGCAGAACTCTCGTCCTGTTCGTTCTCTGTTTACTCTTGCCCGCCGCCGCATTCGCGCAGAGCAGCGCCGGCGCGATTTCCGGCGCCGTCGTCGACGACTCCGGCTCGGCGTTGCCGGGCGTCACCATCACCGCGACGAACGTGGCGACGAGCGCGACGCGCACGTCCGTCACGAACGCCACCGGCGCCTACCAGATCGGCCTTCTGCCGCCGGGCGCATACACGGTCTCCGCGTCGCTCGAAGGCTTTCAGCCGGTGCGGCGCGATAACGTGACCGTCAACATCGGCACCGACACCACGCTCAACCTGACGTTGAAAGTGGGTGTGTCGGAAACGATGACCGTCACCGCGGCCGCACCGCTCATCGAGGCGGAGCGGACGCAGGTCAGCTCGGTCGTCAATGAAGAGGCGATCGAAAACCTGCCCACCAATGGCCGCAACTTCATCGACTTCGTGCTCACCACTCCGGGCGTGGTGCGCGACGTGCGCGGGGGCGACATCAGTTTCGCCGGCCAGCGCGGCACGCTCAATTCGCTCGTCATCGACGGCGCCAACAATGACAACACCTTCTTCGGCCAGTCCCTCGGCCGCACCGGCTCCGGCCGCGCGCCGTATCAGTTCTCGCAGGACGCGGTCAAAGAGTTCCAGGTAAACGCGAATGCGTATTCGGCCGAATACGGACGCGCGGGCGGCGCGGTGATCAACGTGGTCACGAAATCCGGTACGAACGATTTCGACGGCACGCTCTTCTACTTCCTCCGCGACCGCGACTACAACGCGAACGATTACATCAACGTGATCAACAATCGCGTGAAGAGTCCCTATCACTATGATCAGTACGGCGCGAGCGTCGGCGGGCCGATTGTGCAGGACCGGCACTTCTTCTTCTTTAACTACGACGCACAGCGCAATGATCTGCCGAATCCGGTCGTGTTAGGCGGCGGCCGGAATGTCGTCATCCGCAATGCCGACGATCAGCGCGGTTACGACGCGCTTCTCGGGCGCGCAGGCGATTACGTCCGCCGTCAGGATCAGGACGTTTATCTCCTCAAGACCGATCACGAGCTCTTCTCCAATACCCACCTGTCGATGCGCTACAACCGCCAGGAATTCGTCGGCAAGAATTATGAGAACGGCTCGATCACGAATTCGGTCGAGCACACCGGCAACTCGCTGGTCAATACCGACACGATTTCCGGCGTCCTGTCGTCCACGTTCCGCGGCGGCATCTTCAATGAAGTGCGCGGGCAGTACGCGAAAGATCGCGAGCCGGGTCTTGCGAATTTCGCCGGGCCGGAAGTCGAAGTGTTCCATGACGGCAATCTCGTGCTGCGTGCAGGACAGAACACGTTCAGTCCTCGCGAGACGACCATCAAGCGTTATCAGATTGCCGATACCGCCACGATGCTCGTCAATGCGCACACGTTCAAAGCCGGCTTCGACATCAGCAACGACGACATCCTCAATTACTTCCCCGGCAATTTCGCCGGTTCGTATCGCTTCAATAGCCTCGCCGATTTCGCCAATGGAAAACCGGCCCGCTATTTCCAGGCGTTCGCCGGTCCGGGAACAAGCGGCGCGACCACGCATCCCGACATTCGCGAGTACGGTCTGTTCGTGCAGGACGAATGGCATGTGATGCCGACCGTGACGCTGACGGCCGGTCTGCGTTACGACCTGCAGCAGATCGCGCAGCCCGATACGTTCAATGCGGACGCGGAGCTCGCAAAGGCAGGCATCGATACGACGCTGGTTCCTGAAGACACGAACAACATCGGACCGCGCCTCGGCATCGCCTGGACGCCGGGCGGAACCGGACGCACGGTCGTACGCGCGGGCTACGGCATCTTCTATGGACGTACGCCGGCGATCATGATCGGCACCGCGCACTCGAACAACGGCATCAACGTCCAGACACTCGATTTCACCGGCGCGTCGATGCCGACGTATCCGAACGCGTTCCCATCGATTCCGACTGCAGGCGCGGCGCGCGTGCCGACCATTCTCGTGTTCGACAAGGATTATGAAAACCCGCAGGTGCACCAGGGCAGCGTCGGCGTCGAGCACGGCCTGACCAACGACATCCTCGTCGGCTTCACGTATCAGTATGTGAAGGGCGAAGACCTCTCGCGTTCGGCCGACATCAACATCAGCAATCCCGTCGTGACGAGCATCAAAGTCAAAGGCGGTAATCCGGTTGCGGTGCAGAAATACACCGGCCGGCCGTTCACCCACTTCGCGCGCATCATCGAATTCCAGAGTACCGCTCGCTCGCGCTATGACGGCATGACGCTCGATGTACAGAAGCGCTTCTCCAACAATTGGCAGGCGCGCCTCGCCTACACGTATTCGACCGTGAAGGACAACAAGCC
>JALYOB010000143.1 GCA_030857085.1 Acidobacteriota bacterium
CGCATGTACATCCGCTACGCCGAGTCGAAGCGCTGGAAGGTCGACATCACCGACGCGAACTACTCCTCGGTCAACGGGATCAAAGACGCGACGCTGACGATCGAAGGCAACAAGGTCTACTCGCGCCTCAAGTTCGAATCGGGCGTGCATCGCGTGCAGCGCGTTCCCGCGACGGAAACGCAGGGGCGCATTCACACCTCTGCCATCACCGTGGCCGTGCTTCCGGAGGCGGAAGACATCGACATCGTGGTGAACGAAAAAGATCTGCGCATCGACACGTTCTGCTCGTCGGGTCCCGGCGGCCAGTCGGTCAACACGACCTACTCCGCCGTCCGCATGACGCACCTCCCGACCGGCGTCGTGGTCTCGTGTCAGGACGAAAAGTCGCAGATCAAGAACCGCGCGAAAGCGCTGCGCGTGCTCAAGGCGCGCCTGTACGACATCGAGCGCCTCAAGCGCGAAGCCGAACTTTCCGCCACGCGCAAAGGCCTCATCGGCTCAGGCGATCGCTCGGAGAAAATCCGCACCTACAACTTCCCCCAGGATCGCGTGACCGATCACCGCATCGGTCTCACCGTGCACAACCTGCCGGACGTGATGAACGGGAATCTCGACGTGGTGGTCGATCCGCTGATCGCGAACTTCCAGGCGGAGAAGTTGAGAGAAGCGGTCGAAGCGCAGTAGGAAGTAGCGGGTGGCGTGTGGCGAGTTTCGGGGGCTTTGCGTCTAACCGAGGCCGCGCTACACGCCACTCGCCACTGCGGCGCGCATCGCGCCGCCATACAATCTCCGGCGCATGAAAGACCGCATCGACGCCATCCTGCGCCGCAATCAGGCGGAGTATCTCGAGTCGCTGCTCCCGCCGCGCGAGGCGCTGCTCGAGCACATCGAAAAGTTCGCGGAAGAGAACGATCAGCCGATCGCCGATCCGGAAGTCGCGCAGCTCATGCGCGCGCTCGTCCGCACGAAGTCGCCGCGGCGCATTCTCGAAGTGGGGACGAACATCGGCTACTCGGTCATCGTCATCGGCCGCGAGTGCGATGCGAGCGCGGTGATCGAGACCATCGAGATCGATCACAACACGCTCACCACCGCCCGCCGCTTCGTCAGTGAAGCGCAGCTCGAGTGCCGCGTCGTCTTCCACGAAGGTGCAGCGCTCGAAGTGCTGCCGCGGCTCACCGGCCCCTTCGACTTTGTCTTCATCGACTGCGTGAAGACGGAGTACGAGGACTATCTCGACGCGCTTCTGCCGAAGCTCGAACGCGGTGCGGTCATCGTGTGCGACAACCTGCTCTGGAAAGGCCGCGTTGCCGCGGGCGAACACGATCCCGCAACCGATGCGCTGCGCGCGTTCAACAAGCGCCTGTCCACCGACCCCCGCCTCATCACCTCGATCCTGCCGCTCGGCGACGGGACGGGCGTTTCGGTCGTGCTTTAGCCGCGCAGGCCGAGGCCCCCTCATCCGCCCTTCGGGCACCTTCTCCCCGCATCGCGGGGAGAAGGGCTACCTGCCCCCGTTGCCCCTCGCCCCGCTTGCGGGGAGAGGGTGGCGCGCAGCGCCGGTTGAGGGGCCGTGCCTCGCAGCCACAAAAAAAGCGGCGGGCCGAAGCCCGCCGCTTGCTTGAATTGCCTCTGATTGGAACTTACTTCGTGCTGCCCGTCGTCGCCGTGGTGGCGGCCGTCGCGCTCTTCACCATTCCCTTGACCGGGATCGAGACCGTCGGCTTGACCGAATCCGTCGTGTGAATGAGCACCGAGCCGTCGAGAGCGCCCGGCTTCGCGTCCTTTGCGATCTGCAGGGTCACTTCGTACTCGCCCTTCTTGTCGGTCGGCTTGACCGCGGCGCTCACGCCCGCGACGCCCGACTCGACCTTGTCCACCACGAACGCCTCGGGCGACGTGAGGCTGTTCGAGCGGAGGAGCACGGTGCGCGTGGCGGCCGTGTCGCTCGGGGCGACTTCACCGAAATTCACGCCCGTCGGCTCGACGCGGTACGTCGGACGGACGACACCGGAGACGCTGATCGAGTACTCCGGCTGGTGCTTCGAGCTGGTCAACACCTTGACCTTCTCGGCGAGCGGACCGACCGGCGCGTTGTTGCCGCCGACCGTGATGTCGAGCTTGTACTGCGCCTGTCCCGGACGGCCGACTTTCTGGACCACGTCCGCACCCTCAGCCTTCTTCACGTCGACGTGAATCCAGTCCTGCGGCGCTTCGATCTTCGTGATCTCGAACGGCTCTTCATCTTCCGAGTAGAGCGTGACCGTCTGCTTGCTGGTCTCGCCCTGCAGCATGTTGTAGCGAACGTAGCCCGCCGGATAGGCCTCGACGTACGGCTTGACGATCGCGGTGATGGTGACCTGCGACGACGGCGTGTTCGGGTCGTTCGACTCGATCGTGACCGCCTTGGCGATCGGACCGGCGAAATTCACCGTCTCCACGTGAGCCGTGACCTTGCCGGTCTTGCCCGGCTTGATGACTTTGTCAAAGTCCGCGACCGTGCAACCGCACGACGGCTTGGCCGAAATGATTTCGAGGTCCGTCGTACCGCTGTTCTTGATCTCGAACGACCAGTCGAGCTTCTGGCCCTTCGGAACCGTTCCGAAGTCCTTCATCGGCTCGATCAGCGTCAGGCGCGGGCCTTTCGCTTCGTCCGTGGCTGCTGCCTTCTCCTGCGCCACGGCAAACGGAGCCGTGAGGGCGAGGGCAAGGGCGAGCGTCGTGGCAAACAATCGCTTCGACATGCGCAGAATCCTCCTGTGAATTGAACCGTGTTTCCGAACAGCCCCTCGACAGGAGCCATTCCATCCATTATTGCCCACGAAGGTCGGTTCGTTTTTTGCGAGGCGTGGCGGACTGATGCCTCACCTGAAAGAACTTCCCGACGTAAAACGTGTCTATCTGATCGGCATCTGCGGCACCGCCATGGCGTCGCTTGCCGGAATGCTGCAGGAGCGGGGATACGACATCACCGGCTCCGACGAGCACGTTTATCCGCCCATGTCGACCTATCTCGAGCGGCTGCGGATTCCTGTGCTCGAGGGGTATACGAAAGAGCATCTCGAGACGTTTCGCCCCGACGTCGTCGTGATCGGCAACGCCGCCGCAAACACGAATGCCGAGGCGGCCGCGACCGTGGAGCTCGACCTGCCGTACACCTCCATGCCCGAGGCGATCTACAACCTTTTCATCAAAGGAAAGCACTCGATCGTCATCACCGGCACGCACGGCAAAACGAGCACGACCTCGCTGATGGCGTGGCTGCTCGAGTCCGCTGGACGCGATCCGGGCATGGTCGTCGGCGGCATCCCGCTCAACTTCAATCAGAACTTCAAGCTCGGACATGGGCAGGACTTCGTCATCGAGGGCGACGAGTACAACACCGCCTTCTTCGACAAAGGTCCGAAGTTCCTCCACTACCACGCGAACACGCTGCTGCTGAACAACATCGAGTTCGATCACGCCGACATCTACGCTGACCTCGAAGCCATCCTTGCCGCCTTCCGCAAGGCCGTCCAGCAGGTCGCGCCGGATGACATCATCGTGGCGAACGGCGACGACCAGAACGTGCAGTCGCTGCGCGCCGAGGCCAAAGGGCGCTGGGTCACCTTCGGCTGGACGGATGGCTGCAGCGCGCACGCGAGCGACGTGGTCGAGTTCCCCGAAGGGACGGAGTTCACGGCCTGGTGGGAGGGAAAAGAGTGGTATCGCTTCCGGACCACGCTCTCCGGACGCCACAACGTGCTCAACGCCCTCGCCTGCGCCGTCATCGCCCGTTTCCGCGGTGTCAGCGACGCCGACATTCAGAAGGGATTCGAGACCTTCAAAGGCATCAAGCGGCGGATGGAAGTGCGCGGCGTGGAACGCGGCGTCACGGTGATCGATGACTTCGCGCATCATCCGACCGCGATCGCCACGACCGTTGCCGGAGCCAAAAAGCGTTATCCGAACCGGAAGATCTGGGCTCTTTTCGAGCCGCGTTCGATCTCGTCGTCACGCAAGGAATTCGAGTCCGGCTACATCGACGCCTTCCATCAGGCCGACCGCGTGATCATCGGCCCCGTCTACCACCGCGAACGCTACGAAACCCGCTACGGCCTCGACAAGATGATGTCGGTCGACCACATCGAAGAAGAGCTGAAGCACGACGGCATCGCCGCCGAACACATCGACGACTTCGACGCCATCGCACAGCGCATCGCCGCCGAAGCGAAGGAAGGAGATGTGGTGCTGGTGATGTCGTCCGGCGCCTTCGGCGGAGTGCATGAAAAGATTCTCGAGGCGCTGAAAGCGAGTTGACGTGTTGCCAGTGGCCTGTTGCCGCTTCGCGTAACGGACCCGGTGTCATCCTGAGCCGCGAAGACGGCGAAGGACCTTCCCGTGCGCCACGGAGAAGGTCCTTCGCTTCGCTCAGGATGACACGTGGCGACCGCCCTGCCTTTGGCAACAGGTGACGGGCCACGGGTCGACCTTTCGGAATACCAACCGAAAGCCCCCCGTTCCTGAGCGCTCAACCACCTGAGGAGAAACCGCAATGCCTGAGCAGAAAGCCCATGAATTGCTGCGCAAGCACAACATCGACGTCAACGACGTGAAGGAACGGCGCACTTCGCTGCACCACCTTCGCCAGATCGTGCACTCCGAGGAGTTGCCGTTCGATGTGTTCAAAGCGCTGGTGAAAATGCGCCACTAGGCGCGCGCCGCGACGCTTCGCAGTTGCCTTCCGATGAGCCGGGCCGCGTGCCCGGCTTTTCGTTTTCTATCGCGGTCAATACAATCCGGCTCCCATGGCTTTCCGCGAGCAGGCGAATGCCCTCATTCAGCAGAAGAAGTTCGACGATCTCGAAGCACTCTGGATGTCGCAACTCGACTCCGATCCTTCCGACGTCGATGCATTTCTCAACACCGCAAAATCACTCCGCAAAGCAGAGCAGCGAACACAGTCCGACACGCTGTTAGGCCTGCTCTCCGACGCCCTGAAAGAACGCGGCCTCTGGTACGAGCGCCTGCAGGTTCTGAAGGAAATCGGCCGTCTTTCGAAGAATCCGGGCAACCTGCGCGCGTCGATCGAAGAAGCGCTGCGCAAGAGCCTCGCGTCGCACAAGAGCTTCGCGCGCGCGTTTCAGTTCGCAAAGTTCGGCGACCCGCAGAGCAACCCCGTCGAGCGCGCGGAAAAGATCGAGACGTGGCTCACCTACGACGAAGGCGAGTGCTTTTTCATGGCCGGCCGCGGCGCGGGACAGATCACCGAGCTCAATCCCGAGCTCGGCGTCTGCCGTCTCGACTTCGAAAAAGAAAAGCGCGTTTCCGTCCCGCTGGGCGCCGCAGGCAAGTTCCTCACGCCGCTGCCGGAAGGGCATGTGCTGCGCGAGAAATTCACCGGCGCCGACAAACTCAAAGCGGCGGCGAAAGCATCGCCCTCCGAATTCTTCGGACGCATCCTGCAGAGCTTCGGCCGTCCGATGCTGATGAGCGAAGTGCGCGACGCGGTGATCGGCATCGTCGACGAAGCGAAGTGGGCATCGTGGTGGACCGCCGCGCGCAAGAACACGCAGGTCGTCACGAGCGGCACCGGCGCGAAAGCGACGTACGCGTTCGCAGGGTCGGAGAGCGACGCCGCGACCGCGATTCGACGCGACTTTGATCGCTCTGACATCAAGACCAAACTCGAGCTCGCGCGCAAACACAGCGCGCGCAGCAAAGAGCTCGCGGATGCATTCTCGTCCTCGCTCGCCGCAGACGCGGCGAGGCTCGCGCGCACGGATGCCGGAACGGCGTGGCAGATTCTCGCGACGCTGCAATCGCTGCCCGGCAAGTACGAAGCGACCATCGACGCAGACTCGCTGCTCAGCGGTGCGATGGCCTCGCGCACGATCTCCGGCATCAGCGACAAAGCGCTGCGCGAGAAGGCGATCGAAGAGGTTCGCAAGAATCACCCCGACTGGCCGAAGGTGTACGCGGAGCTCTTCTTCCTCGAAGACGAGCCGCGCATGCTCACCACGATCATCAACGAGCTCGAAGCGGCCGGCCAGAACGATATCCGCGACCGCCTGATGGACGAGACGCTGCGTTACCCGCGCCGCCATCCGCGCGCGTTCTACTGGTACGTGAAGCGTCTGCAGGACGACGAGTCGCTCATCGCGAAGGGGACGTACACGGTGCTCTTCCAGATTCTCGACGCGCTCACGCACGACGAGTTCTCCGGCGTCCGCGCGCGCCTCAAGGACATGTTCGAAAAGGGCGGCCTCGCCGTCCGCATCGTCATGAGTCAGGACAACGAAGAGCAGGCGCGCAAGCTCGTCGAGACGCTCGATCGCTACGGCGCGCTCGAGGAGTATCGCCGCGAGATCATCAAAAGCGCGGCGCTGATGAAGTATCCGACGCTGCGCGAGCCGCAGACCGAGCCGCTCTATGCAACGGCGGAGTCGCTCGAGCGCAAACGCGCGGAGCTGCACAACCTGCGCAACGTCGAGATTCCGGCGAATTCGCGAGCATTGGTCGCGGCACGCGAGATGGGCGATCTGCGCGAGAACTTTGAATACAAAGCCGCACGTGCGCGAGCGGAGTACTTGTCCGCGCGTGTCGGCGAGCTGGCCGCGGAGCTCGCGCGCGCTCGCGTGCTCGATCCGAATCAGATCGACACGTCGACCGTGCGCGTGGGAACGAAGCTCGAGCTCTCCAACGGCGACGCCCGCCGTGACGTCACCATCCTCGGCCCGTGGGAATCGGATCCCGAGCACGGCATCTATTCGAACGAGTCCGACGTGGCGAAGAAACTGTTCGGCCACGCCGCCGGCGACGTCGTTTCGTTCATGGGCAACGACTACGTCATCGAGTCGATTCGCAGGTGGACCGAGCACTGACGTTCGCACGCGCAACGACGTACAATCCGCAGGCATCGATGTTGACCCGGAGGACTGCCTCGAAATGACTTATGTGATCGCTGAACCCTGTGTGAATACGAAGGACACGGCGTGTGTCGACGTCTGTCCCGTCGACTGCATCCATCCGCGCAAAGACGAGGCGGAGTTCGGCCAGTTCGACATGCTCTACATCGATCCGGAAGTGTGCATCGACTGCGGTGCGTGCGAGCCGGCCTGCCCGGTTCAGGCGATCTTCCCGGCCGATCTCGTTCCGGAGCAGTGGAAGCACTACACGCAGATCAATGCGGACTGGTACAAACGAACGTGACGTTTTGTGATGCAGCTCACGGAAGCATCTGCGGTCGTGCTATAGATTCCACAGCGTTGAAAGACACCGGCCGGCAAGCGGCAACAGAGGGGCGTACAGCCCCTCTTTTTCTTTGAGACACTGATCGAGACCCTTCAGTTACGCGCCCACCTCGGACCCAACCACGGTCGAGCGGGCGAATGGGCGTGCCGCCGTGGACCAATTGCTGAAGCTACCTCTCTCTCTCTGCAACGCGAGCCGGAGGGTCTCGATGAATGCCTCGAACGAAAGCCGGGCCTGAATTTTAGTGGCGCGTTTCGAGTGGCGAGTTGCGCGGACGTTCTCGCCTAGGCGCTGCAGCCCGGGCAACTCGCCACGCGCCACGCGCCACTCCGTTTCTCACCGCCCCTTGAGCATTCCGAAAATCCCGCGCACGATCGACTGCGTCACCGTTCGCGTGGCCTGACGGGCGACGTTCTGCGCCATCCTGCTCCCGAGCGCTTCTTCGACGAACGACTTCGGTGCTTTGCGATTCGAGCTCGCCGTTCCCCGTCGCGGCGCAGGCGACGCGCTTCTCGACTGCGACGATGCTGATCCTGCGCTGCCGCGGCGCCACGCAAAATCGGCATCTTCATCCACCGGCTCTTCGTTCGGCGCCTCCGCTTCCGTTGCTGCGGCGGCGGCGTGCTGATCGAGTTTCTTCTGCAGAATCTCGTGTGCGCTCTCGCGATTGATCGAAGTCGCATATTTCGTGGCGATCTGCGACGCGCCGATCACGCGCTGATATTGCGCGTCGTCGATCGACGACATGAGCGAGCAGGGCGCAATCACCTGCGTCGCCGCGACCGCGGTCGGAACACCTTTCGGATCGAGCACGGTCACCAGCGCTTCCCCGATGCCGAGGGTGGTGAGCGACTTCGGGATGTCGATGTGATCGCTCGCGGGGAACGTCGACGCGGTCGCCTTCACGTTCTTCGCGTCTTTCGGCGTGAACGCGCGAATTGCATGCTGCACGCGGTTGCCGAGCTGCGCGAGCACGTCTTCATCGACGTCTTTCGGCGTCTGGGTGATGAAGAAGACGCCGATGCCTTTGGAGCGAATGAGACGCGCGACCTGCTCGATGTGCTCGACGAGCGCGGAGGACGCGTCATCAAACAACTGGTGCGCTTCGTCGAAGAAGAAGACGAGTTTCGGTTTCTCCGGATCTCCGACCTCGGGCATCTTGTAATAGAACTGGCCGAGGAGCCACATGAGGAAGGTGGAGTAGAGGCGGGGTTTGTCCTGCACGTCGGTGAGCGAAAGGATGTTCACGACACCCTTGCCGTCGACGGTGCGCAGCAGATCGGTGATTTCGAGCTCCGGCTCGCCGAAGAACTTTGCGGCGCCCTGCTGCTCGAGCTCCACCATCTTCCGCACGAGCACACCCACGGTCGCAGTGGACATTCCGCCGTACGTCTTCAGATCCTCTTTGCCTTCGGTGGTGAGGTAGGTGAGGACGCTGCGCAGATCGTCGAAGTCGAGGAGCGGCATCTTCCGGTCGTCGCAGTATTTGAAGACCAGCGACAAGACGCTCTGCTGCACTTCGGTGAGGTCGAGCACTTTGCCTAACAGCACCGGACCGAATGAAGAGACGGTCGCGCGCAGTTGCGTCCCGCGATTGCCGGTGAGGCTGAAGAACTCGACCGGAAATGCCTCCGGCGTGTAGGTGCGCCCGACCGCGGCTGCGCGCGAGGTGAGTCTGTCGTTCGCCTGCCCCGGCATGCACATGCCCGCGAGATCGCCTTTGACGTCGGCGAGAAACACCGGCACGCCGCTGCGCGACAAGCCTTCGGCAAACAGCTGCAATGTGCGCGT
>JALYOB010000144.1 GCA_030857085.1 Acidobacteriota bacterium
CCCCCCCCCCCCCCCCCCCCCCCCCCCCCCCCCCCCCCCCCCCCCCGCCGGAGGCCCCCCGTCGCTTCTTGCTTTATCCTCACCGGCCGTGACTGAACCGACGACCCACGCCTGGGGCACGCAGCCCGAAATGTTCGGCCCCCGCCACGAGCACCGTCTCGGCATGATCGTGCGTGAGGTCGAACGTCTTCCGCGGGGCGCGCGTTTTCTGGATGGTGCCGTGGGGCTGGGGCAGCTCGCGGTGCGCATGCAGCAGCGCGGGTATCGCGTGTTCGGCATCGACTATTCGTTCGACGCCGCTTTGCATGTGCGGCGCAATTCGTCCGTGCCGGTGGTGGTGGGCGACATGACCCGCATGCCGTTTCGCGACGGCGCGTTCGACGGACTCACCACCGGCGAGACGCTCGAGCATCTCGAGGATGACTCGGGCGCGGCGCGCGAAATCGGACGCGTGCTGCGCGAAGGCGGAACGTGCATAGCCACCGTGCCGGCGCTGCAAAGCCTCTGGACTGCGTCCGACGATTACTACGAGCACCGCCGCCGCTACTCGCGCACGCAGCTGGTGAAGATGTTCTCCGCGCTGCGGATCGAGAAGGCAAAGTACTGGGGTTTCCCGGTCGTGCTCACGTACGACACGCTGTTCCTCCTGCCGATGAACAAACGCCGCGCGCGTCGGAAGGTGGATGAAGACGCGGCGTTGCAGTCGGTGGCGAAAGCGGGCCGCGCGCGAGGTCTGGTGCGTCTCGTGCGCGCGATCTTCGCGATCGACAATCTGTTCGGCTGGATCCCGTTCGGGCCGGGGTTGTTGATGGTGGCGAAGAAAGTCAGGCGAGAGGGTTGATGGTGCGCAGCCCTGGAAAGCGCGCAAAATCGCGGTCGTTCGTGTAGAGCGTTGCGTCGTTTTCGATTGTGATTGCGGCGACATCTACGTCGGTCACGAGGTTGCCTCGCGCGTTCGCGTGGATCAGCAACTCGCGCATGATCTGCCAGTAACGCGGTCCGCGTTGAATGATCCTGACGTTCGTGACTGCGCGCCAGTCTTCGACGATCGAAACCGCGCTTTGAATCGAGAGCGGGGACGGCAGGATCTTTTCGTTGGTCGTCACGCGGAGAAACGCGTGGATCACCGACCATGGGAGTGCGACCCGCTGTTCGCCGGAGAACGCGTCCTCGAGCCACCGACGCGCCGTCGCGTGCTGCTCGACCGCCGTGTTGTACGCGTAAATCAGGATATTCGCGTCAACGACGATCACTTCTTGCGTTCCAGCTCGTCGAGATACCCGAGCGCGCGTCCTGTGCAATCGAGATCGATCAACGGCTTGCCCATGTCGCGAGCTTCGACGACGAACTGCCGAGGTGCGGTCTCCACCATCTTCCGCACCGCCTCGTTCACCGCCTGATCGAGCGATGTTCCGCGGCGGCCCGCCTCCGCCTCCAGCTTCTCGGCCAGCTCATCATCCAACGTGATGGTCACGCGACGCGCCATTTCTCTATGATAGACCCATGAGTGATTTCGAAAAGCCGAGCAAGGCAGAAGACGAGTACTTCGTGCGGCAGGAGCTCGAACGCCGCAAACAGTGGGCGCGCGAGCAGGCCTCGAAGATGGCCACCGAAGACAAAGAACGCCTCAAACAGCTCCACTACATGAAATGCCCCAAATGCGGCATGGACCTCGCCGAGATCGAGCTGCACGGCGTCAAGGTCGATCAGTGCGGCAACTGCGGTGGCGTGTTCCTTGATGCGGGAGAGATCGAGCAGATCTCGAAGCACGACAACGGGGTCATGGACCGCGTTTTCTCGCTCTTCCGCTGAGCCCGTACCGCGCGGAATGCATCCCGCCTCGGGGCGTTATCTTTTCCGGAGAATCGCATGAGCCGAAACGAATTCGATGTCGACGTCCAAGCCGGCGCCGTGGCGCCGCCGCAGGTGCCGCAGGCCAAAGAAGAGCAGCTGTCTCTGTTTGCGCCTGACGCCCTCGCGCAGGTCGAAAAACAGGAAGCGCACTGGAAGCGTGACGTCCTCGAGCCGGTCCTCCGCAAAAAGCCGTACTGGAAGAAGGACTACACCACCGTCAGCAGCATGGACATCAACCCGCTGGCGACGCCGCTGACCGTCGCCAATCAGGATTTCCACGAAATCGCCTATCCGGGCGAGTTCCCCTACACCCGAGGCATTCACCCCACCGGCTACCGCGGCCGCCTCTGGACCATGCGCCAGTTCGCCGGCTTCGGCACCGCCGCCCAGACGAACGAACGCTTCAAATACCTCCTCTCCCAGGGACAGACCGGTCTGTCGACCGCCTTCCACCTCCCGACGCTCTACGGCTATGACTCCGATCATCCGTTCAGCGCCGGCGAAGTCGGCAAGTGCGGCGTCGCGGTCGACACGCTCGCGGACATGGAGACCCTCTTCGACGGCATCAACCTCGAGGAGGTGACGGTCTCGATGACCATCAACTCCACCGGGCCGATCGCGCTGGCGATGTACCTCGCCGTCGCGGAAAAGCAGGGCGCCGACTGGAAGAAGATCTCCGGCACGCTGCAGAACGACATCCTCAAGGAGTACATCGCGCAGAAGGAGTACATCTATCCGCCGCGTCCCTCGATGCGGCTGATCACTGACACCTTCAGGTTCTGCGCGGAGAACGTTCCGAAATACAACCCGATCTCGATCAGCGGCTATCACATCCGCGAGGCCGGATCGACTGCGCTGCAGGAGCTCGCATTCACGCTGCGCGACGGCATGGAGTACGTGGAGTACGGCGTTCGCGCCGGTCTCGACGTCGACGAGTTCGCGCCGCGCCTCTCGTTCTTTTTCAACTCGCACAATGACCTCTTCGAAGAGGTCGCGAAGTTTCGCGCCGCACGCCGCATCTGGGCGAAAGTGATGCGCGATCGCTACGGCGCGAAAGATCCCCGCTCCTGGCAGCTCCGCTTCCACACGCAAACCGCCGGCGCGTCCCTCACCGGTCAGCAGCCGTACAACAACATCGTTCGGGTCACGATCCAGGCGCTCGCCGCAGTCATGGGCGGCACGCAGTCGCTGCACACGAATTCGCTCGACGAAACGCTCGCCCTGCCGACCGAGAACGCCGCGCGCATCGCCCTCCGCACGCAGCAGATCATTGCCCACGAGTCGGGCGTCATCAACACGGTCGATCCGTTCGGCGGCTCGTACTTCATCGAGGAGCTGACGAACAAGATGGAGCAGGGCTGCTTCGAATACTTCGACCGCATCGACGCCTTCGGCGGCATGGTCGAGGCGGTCGAGGCGGGCTTCCCGCAGCGCGAGATCTGGGACGCCGCCTACCAGTACCAGCGCGCCGTCGACTCCGGCGAGAAGGTCGTGGTCGGCGTCAATGCGTTCCAGCTGGAGAAGGAAGATCCGTACGAGATTCTCTACATCGACGAATCGGCCGCACAGCAGCAGCTCGCACTGCTGAACAAGGTCCGCGCGGAACGCGACAACACGAAAGTGCAGGACTGCCTGCAGGCGCTCCGCAACGCCGCTGCCGATCCGAACGTGAACACGATGCCCCTCCTCATCGACGCGGTGAAGGCCTATGCCACAGTCGGTGAGATCTCCGACGCCTTCCGCGACGTCTTCGGCACCTACCAGGAACCTGCTGCGTTCTAAAGACGTGGCGCGTGGCGAGTAGCGTGTTGCCCGGGCAGTTTCGCTCGGGCGACACGCCCGGCAGCCGCACGATCGATGCGTGCGGTCTCACCAAACCGGTGGTCCAGGCGAAACGGCCCTGGCAACTCGCCACACGCCACTCGCACTTGTCGTATCAGCATGCGCCACATGGCGTGGTAGCATTCCGCGTGGAGGTGCAGTCATGACCCGCGCGCTTCGAATCGCTGCATCACTACTGCTGTTCGCGCTGCCTCTCGCGGCCGACGAACTGGTCCTCGTGCCGCTCTGGTACCACGGCCGCGGCGCAGAAGGGTCGAACTGGACCACCCACTTTTCCGTCTACAACCGCAGCGCCGCGTATGTCGAACCGCGCGATGGCGGCGTCCTCCCTTGTCCGTGGCTCGCCAATCCCTGTCCTCGCGGGTTTTACGGCGACAAAATGCTCGTCTATCCCGCCCTCGTCTCCGTTCCGGGCGGCTTCCTCATGTCCGTGCGGAGCGCGGACCGGCTCCAGTTTTCCCTCCGCGTCTTCGAAGAACACGCATGGCAGGAAGACCTCGGCGTCGACATCCCGGTCGTGCGCGAGCGCGACTTCTCGCGGGAAACCGTCCAGCTCATGGACATCCCCCGCTCCGACGTCGATCTCTTCCGCTACACACTCCGGGTATACGGAATCGGCGACGCGCCTGTCGCATTCGCGCGGCTCAATGGCTACCTGACCATGGCCGACGGCTCGCCCGATCTGGTCATGACGCGCAACGTCCAGCTCGTGCGCATCCCGCAGGGCCTCGGCCACTACTATCTCGAAGACGCCACGTTCGTGCGCGACATGGTCTTCGCGGTCGGGGAGATGGGACAGATTCGTGTCGAGATCGAGCCGCTCACACCCAACATGCGCTGGTGGGCGTTCGTCAGCTCGACCAACAAGAAGACCCAGGACGTCACCATCGTCACGCCGCACTGAGCCGCACGCGTATCATTCCGCGATGCCGCGCACCGCGCTCTTCTCGCGTCTTCGCCACTCACTGCGCGTTGCCGATCAACTGGAGGCGGACAAAGTCTTCCCGGGCACAGCCGCGGGGTACGAGGGAAAAGCGGTTCGGCAGATCTGGCCGGCATACGAATGGACGCTCGGCAGTTACACCTGCTACAAGCCCGGTCAATACCAGCGCTACTACGGAGCACTCGCGCAGCCGCAGGGGAGACTCATCTTCGCCGGCGAGCATACGGTGGCAGAGTCGGGCTTCATGAATTCGGCAGTCGAATCGGGGGAGAGGGCGGCGACGCAGGTTCTGGCGGCGCTCAATCTCGCTCAGTCACGAGCAGCGTAACAGTTTCGTCATACACCGCGGCCGTATCATCGTCTCTATTCCACGGAGGTCTTCTCTTCAATGCGTTCACGTCTCGTCGTTGCGCTGTTCCTCATCCTCGGCAGTAGCTCGCTTTTCGCCAAAGACGCCTATCTTTCCGTCACCGGTAAGGCCAACGGCTTCTTCAGCGACGCGCGCATCTTCAATCCGTCGTACGAGAAGTCGATCGTGATCACCGCCCGCTATCTGCCCGCCGGCAATGGCGACAACAGCGGCGTGGTGGCGAAGACGATCACGATCGCCAAGCGCTCCATGGCCATCTATGACGACGCCGTGGCCTCGCTCTTCGGCGGTGGCGGCGGCGCGCCCCTCGGCGCGATCCGTTTGACCTCCGACGACGATTTCGTCGCCACCGAACGCATCTATGCCGACCTGACGTCGACGCAGCGCGGCACCCTCGGACAATTCGTCCCTGCACTCGATGCGGCTGCGGCGCGCAAAAAAGGCGTGCTCCTGCAGCTGAAAATCGGCGCCGCGTCCCTCGGCAACTTCCGCACGAACTGGGGCGGCGTCAATCCGAACAATGCGACGGCGCACGTGACGCTCAAGCTCTTCGATAAGAACAGCGCCCTTGCCGCGACGAAAACGATCGACATCGCACCGTTCGGTGTGTTGTCGCCGACCAGCGTCCCCGCGTTCTTCGGCAATCCGGCCAATGACCTGAGCGACTCCTGGATGAGCTACGACTCCGATCAGCCGCTCTTCCTCTATGGCTCGGTCGTCGACAATACGTCCACCGATCCGACCTTCATCCCCGGCGCCGAAGACAGCGGCGTTGCACCGCCCGACAATCCGGAGCCGCCGCCCGCCAAAATCGTCACGGTGACCGCGCGCGACTTCACCTTCACTGTGAGCCCGTCCGCGCCGCTCAAGCCGGGCGACACCGTCACCTTCAGGATCTCGAACGTGCAGGGCGACCACGGCTTCTATCTCGCCGCGCCTTCGGGCGATGAACTGATTTCCATCCCGCTTCTGCCGAAGAGCGGAGTGGTGGAGCGCACTGTGACGCTGCCGTCCGGCGGACGCTACGACTTCTTCTGCACCAACCCCTGCGGCATCGGCCACAGCGGCATGCAGGGCTCCTTCACCGTCAATCCTTAATCGCCGATTTGCGCTGCGCGCGTGACCCCCACGCGCGCAGCGCATAAAGTTTGCTACACTCGGTCGCGACAAGCTGGGGAGTGCGGGACGGGGATGCAGCTACTCGAATTCTTTCGTAGCAGGCGCGGGGGGGAACTGATCGGAATCGTCGTCGTGGCGATCGGCATCAGTCTCGGCGCCGCCATCCTCACTTACAATCCGCGCGACTCCACCCCGTTCTTCACCTCCACCAACACAGAGATCCGCAATGCGATCGGCTATTACGGCGCGACGCTCTCCTGGATCTTCGTCAGTTTCTTCGGCTTCGCGAGCCTCCTGTTTCCGGCGGCCTTACTGGTCACCGGCTGGAATCGCTTCTGGGGCCGCGAGATCGAGTATTTTCATACGAAGCTGATCGGCTTCGGGATTCTCACGCTCACCCTGCCGCCTCTGTTTGATCTCGCTCTCTCCAAGCTCTGGATCCGCGGAGCGCTCATTGCGGCGGGCGGCTACATGGGGCAGGAGATCAATCACGCCATTCGCGGCAACATGAATACGAGCGGCGCGGTGATCGTCCTCATTACGGCGCTGCTGATCGGCATTCTGCTCGCGACGCGCATCAGCCTCGCGGCAGTATTTCTGGCCATTCATCAACAGGTGATGAGTTTCGGCCGTGCACTGTCTCTCTATTGGGCGCGGGTTTCCGAACGCCGGCGCAAAGAGAAGATGAAGGTCGCGATCGTCAAGAAGCACCTCGACAAAGTTGATACCGCGCCGTTGCGCCTCGTCTCCAATGACGAGCTGCCCGCGGATGAAGCTCCCTCCTTACGCAGCCCCGTCGTTCGGGAAGTGAAGGGAGCCGGAAAGTTTCAGATCCGCAAAGTCACCAAGGCGGATCTCCGGAAGGCGGCAGAAGCGCTCGCACAGCAGGAAACGCGCAATCCGTTCGAGCTCTATCGCAAAGAAGACGAGCCGGCCGCACCTCTGGCCATTGAGCCGCCCGCGAAACCGGCGCGTCCGCGCCCCGCACCAAAACCGGTGCCGGTGCCCGTCATTGAAGACGACGAACCGACGATCGACGATTTCGAAGATCCGCTCTTCGAGGATCTTCCCGCGCCGGTGCTCGAGAAGCCGAAGCCGCAGATCGCCAAGCCGGCCATGAAGCGGAAAGAGCCGCCGAAGCGCGAGATCAAGCTCACGCACGATCTGCTGCCGCCCGTGAGCCTTCTGACCGAGGGGCCGAAGCAGGACACGATCAATGACGAGGTGCATCGGAAGTATCTCGAGATCGGCCACCTCATTGAAGAACGCTGCGCCGAATTTTCGGTCGAAGGCGAAGTCACCGCATATCACCCCGGCCCTGTCGTCACGACCTTCGAATTCAAGCCATCCGCAGGGGTCAAATACGCCAAGGTCGTGAACCTCGGCGACGACCTCGCGCTCGCACTGAAGGCGGAGTCGATCCGCATCGAGCGCATTTCCGGCTCGTCGACCGTGGGCATTGAGGTGCCGAACCGCAAGCGCGAGCTCATTACGCTGCGCGACATCGTCGACACCGAAGCCTTCACCGCGTCGTCCTCCATGCTCTCGCTCGCTCTCGGCAAAGACATTCATGGCGAGCCGGTGGTGACGGATCTCGCGAAAATGCCGCACCTTCTCGTCGCCGGCGCGACGGGCGCCGGTAAATCGGTCGGCCTCAATTCGATGATCGTCTCGCTGCTGTACAAGGCGCTGCCGTCGCAGCTCCGGATGCTGATGATCGATCCGAAGATGGTCGAGCTGAAGATTTACGAAGACATCCCGCACCTGCTGCATCCGATCATCACCGACCCGAAACTCGCCTCGACTGCGCTGATCTGGTCGGTCAATGAAATGGAGAACCGCTACCGGATGCTCGCCGAATGCGGCGTGCGCAACATCGATCAGTACAACGCGCTGATCAAGGATCCGGAGGCGTATCGCAGAGCGCGCAAATTGCCGCCGGACGAACTGATTCCGGCCAATGACCCGCTGCAGTACATCGTCATCATCATCGACGAGTTCGCAGACCTGATGATGGTCGCGTCCAAAGACGTGGAAGATTCGGTGACCCGCCTCGCACAGAAAGCGCGCGCGGTTGGCATTCACCTGATCATCGCCACGCAGCGTCCGTCCGTCGACGTCATTACGGGCGTCATCAAGGCGAACCTGCCGTCGCGCATCTCGTTCCAGGTAGCCTCGAAGATCGACTCCCGCACGATCCTCGACGCACAGGGAGCGGAGAAGCTGTTAGGCAATGGCGACATGCTCTTCCTCCCTCCCGGTACTGCGCGTTTACGCCGCCTGCACGGCGCGTACGTGTCCGAGCGGGAGATCAATGAAATCGTCGAGTTCGTAAAGAAGAATCAGGGCGAGCCGAAGTTCCTCGAAGAAATCACCAAACTGGAAGAGGAAAAGAGCGGCGTCGACGGAATCGAATATCTCGAAGACCCGAAATACGACGACGCCGTGCGAGTCGTACTCACGACCGGCCAGGCCAGCGCCTCCTACCTGCAGCGCCGCCTGAAACTCGGCTACTCCCGCGCCGCCCGCCTCATCGAGATCATGGAAGCGAACGGCGTCGTCGGCCCCAGCCAGGGCTCCAAACCCCGCGAGATCCTGATCCGCGCCGACGACTACCCGCCGGCGTCGGGGCAGATCTGAAGGTCTTGAGTTCCTCGGTTCCTCGGGTAGCGCGGCGCCCCCCGAGGAACTCCGAGGAACCCGAGGAACTCCCCCACGGCACGGACCGTGCTCGTCCGCACCGCATGCGATGGACACCCGGCGGGTTAGGTCCTGACGTCATCGATCGCCGCGGCATGGGCGGCGGCGGGTTCGGCTTCGGCCGCGGGCCGACGGTCGGCTGCGGCGGCGCGATCATCCTGCTCGTGCTCAGCCTTCTCAC
>JALYOB010000145.1:0-2904 GCA_030857085.1 Acidobacteriota bacterium
GCGGGGGAGGAGGCGGCGGGGCCGACGTGACGATGAATGCCGCCATCGGCTTTTCGATCACGTCGGGGTTTTCTTTGACGTAATACCCGGCGGCGACGATGGCGCCGACGAGCGCGAGGTGGATGACCGCCGAGATCACTGCCGTGACCCAGCCGCCTTTCTTTTTGTCTTTTCCCGCCGATTCGATCAACACATCGTCGAACATCGCGCGCTCCTCGCCAGCAGGGCGGATTCTGCTCAAGTAGTGCCAACCGCCTGCGATACCTGATTCGACACCGCACCCCGCCGCGACGAAACCGGCCAACCAATTGCACCGCCGCGACGCATGAGCAGAGAAGATCGCGAAGTGGTGGTCATCACCGGTGCGTCCAGCGGAATCGGCCGCGCGACGGCCATCGAGCTCGCCTCGCGCGGCGCCTCGGTCGTCGTCACCTCGCGCGACGGCGAGGCGCTGGCGGAGGTGGTGCGCGAATGCGAGGCCGCGGGCGGACGCGCGCTCGCGGTGCCGGCCGACGTCACGCGCGACGAGGAAGTGCAGGTCGTGGCATCACGCGCACTGGCTGCCTTCGGACGCATCGACGTCTGGGTCAACAACGCGGCGGTGGCGCTGTTTGCGAAGTTCGAAGATGCGCCGCCCGACGTCTATCAGCGCGTCATCGAGACGAATCTGTTCGGCTATGTGAACGGCGCGCGCGCCGCCATGCGCGAGTTCAAAAAGCAGCATTACGGCGTACTCGTGAACGTCGACTCCGTCGTGGCCGGCGCGCCGCAGCCATACACGAGCGCGTATGTGGCCAGCAAATACGCGATTCGCGGCTGGTCGTCGTGTCTGCGGATGGAGCTCTCACTCGAAGGGGAGTCGAACATCCACGTTTGCTCGGTCATGCCTGCCGCAATCGACACGCCGCTCTTTCAACATGCGGCGAATTACACCGGCCGCGCGGTGAAGGCTCTCGATCCGGTGTATCCGGTGCAGAAGGTCGCTCGCGCCATCGCCAAGGTCATCGATCATCCGCGCGCCGAAGTGGTGGTGGGCCGCGCAGGCAACGTGATGCTCAGCAACTACGCAATGGCGCCGCGCACGTACGAACGGGTGATGGCGCGGCAGATCGACCGCAACCACCTGCAGGACAACCCCGCCCCGCCGAGTGCCGGCAATCTGTTCGAAAGCACAGGACCGAAAGCCGTAGACGGCGGCTGGCGCCGCAGCGGCACAATCACCGCCGAAGTGCGCCGCAGCCGCTGGCCTGTCGTGTTCGCGGGCGTGACGGCGATCGCCGCGATTGCATTACTGAGCCTGCGCAGCAGTCATGGGAGTGGCGAGGTGCACGAGCAGGAATGAGGGCGTTGCGCGTCGCGGCGGCGCGTCGCGGTGCTGATCGTTGCCGCCTTGTCTTTGCACGCGCAGACCTTGCACCACAGGCGGTAGCTCGCTACTTCTTATCGCCCGTCTGACGTATTACGCGCAACACGACTGCGCGCGCGCCGCGCCTGCGCATACAATGCGCCGCATGAAGCGCGCGCTGTTTCTGCTGTTCCTTTCGCTCCCGCTCTATGCCGCCGACGAAGTGACGATCAAGCTCGGCGGGGTGCTCTTTGCGGATTACGTCTGGCAGGCGTCGCCGGAGACGCGGGATGCGGAGGGGAACGCGATTCATGCGAATGCGTTCAATGTCACGCGGGCGTACATCAACATCAACGGCACGGTGGGCAAGCGCATCGCCTTTCGCATTACGCCGGACATCGCGCGCGAGTCGGGGAGTGGCAGCTCGCTCTCCGGATCGCAGAACTTCCGGCTCAAGTTCGCGTTTGCACAGCTGAATCTCGACGAGTGGGCCACAAAGGGCTCGTGGGTGCGGTTAGGCGTGCAGCAGACGCCGTACGTCGATTATACAGAGACCATTTACCGTTACCGCTTCCAGGGCCCGGTCTTTGTGGACCGGGAGGGGTATCTCAGTGCATCCGACGCCGGGCTGTCCGCCCGTTATGTATTTCCGGGCGACTATGGCGACGTGCACGCCGGCTTCTATAACGGCGAGACCTTCGCGCGCCCGGAACAGAACGACGAGAAGGCGCTACAGATGCGGGTGAGCCTCCGTCCGCTGCCGCGCAATGCGTTCTGGAAAGGCCTGCGCGGAGCGCTGTTCGCGGACGCGGATCATTACATCGGCGACGCGAAACGGCAGCGCCTCATTGCACAGGCGACGTTCGAGCATCCGCGCGTCGTGACCGGTCTCGAGCTCGTTTCGACGAAAGATCGCCCGACGTCGATCGCGCGTGAAGTCGAAGGCCGCGGCTATTCGGCATGGGCGACCCCGCGCCTCGGCGATGGTTGGGAACTGCTGCTGCGCCATGACGATCTTCGTCCGGACGATGCCTCGCAGGTGCGGCGCCGGCGCAACATTGCGGGCGTGGCGTACTGGGTTCCGAATCTCGACAAGGTGACGTCCGCGGTCATGCTCGATTACGACTCGCTTTCCGTGACCGGACGCGAGCGCGAAACGCGGTACGGCGTGAAACTCCTGCTGTCGTTCTGAGGCCGTTCTGGGGCCGCACAGGGCAGCGCGACGCGCAACGCGCGTCGCGTGCTGTGCGAATTCGCCGGTCAGCGGCGCCAGCAGACGTTGCCGGCTAGCGACCGGCTGGGAAGACACCTGGGCATATCGAGCCGGAGTGGAGACGCCGTGCGGGCCGATGCTCCAGCCCGAGGCATCGGTGTCGCTTTTCCGTTTCGTGCGGGCAACGTGGAGCAATGTGTGCGGCGCAACCGCGATGGCGGCGAAGCGCTCGAGCTGCACGCGCCAATGCATCCAGTCCGCTCCCGAAGCACCTCCTGAAGAGGAGGGACGGCAGCCGCGTTCGCCTACCCGTCACGAAAAAAACGGCGGCCGGGCGGCCGCCGTT
>JALYOB010000145.1:2914-8997 GCA_030857085.1 Acidobacteriota bacterium
GTTTTCAATCATTCACGTGAGTTGGTGGAGCTGATCGGGATCGAACCGACGACCTCCTGAATGCCATTTCCGCGTCTGTCTCGGGACATGCGCGGATATCTCCTTGATTCAATAGTTTACCATAATCGGGATTTGTCCGGACAGGGCTGGAAGAGCAAAATTAGACGCGAATTAGACCCGCGTGGCTTCAGCAGTTCACGTTGATGGCCGCAATCCCAGTGATAGATACGCACCTTCATTTCCATGGGTCGCGGGTGCGATGCCGCCCGTCGTCGGAGGCAACTAACCTGCGTTCAATAATCACCCCCGCGTCGAGGAGTAAGTTCTTCTGCCGTGCGGCACCAACGCAGTGGGCGCGCTCGACGTTCGGCAACGAATGGTCTGCGATTTCTCTGAGAGACTGCGCCGCCGCAACGCACACTGCCGTCTGCGCTCGCTCGGTAATCGTTCGGCTGACAGATCGGCTGCGTTTGGTGGCGCCGCAAAGGGATCCCTGAACGTTGACTCTTCTCGATCTTTCCAGAGCGCGATCTGGCTCGTCTGCTCTCGGCACGAAATGGGAGTTACACCGGAAAGGCGGTCATTCCAAACCCGTGCAATCGCGCTGCTGTCCGAAGCGTATCAGTCGCTCACGAAGAGTAGGCGTCGATCCACCGAGCGATATCGCGTCGTTCTCAACTTCGATGGCGCGATCGAATGCGCCGCGAAGCGCGAAGACACACGCAAGCGTGTCCAAACGGTTGGCATCGCGCCGAAGCTCCACGGCCTTTTCGGCCTGCTGCAGCGCTTCGTCAAAGAGTTTAGCGCGATCAGGCAGGTCCACGGTGGCGACAAGCCATGCTAAGTTATTTCGGGCAAGGCCCGATTCGGGATACATCGAAATTGAATCCCGTAGATCTGTTAGCGCGCGTAGAGGTTGTTTCTGCCTTTCCCAAAGCATCGCGCGCAGTGCGCGCGAATAACCGATGACCTGCGTTCGCGTCATAGATTTACCTTCGTTGGGTGGAAGGCCACTTGGCGTCCTGCAAACGACTCGCCCGTTCGTATCCCAGTCCAGCGTTGTGACGTTATCGATCTGCCAGCGAACGTAGTTGTGCCCAGCACCGCTGGCCAACGTTATGTCGATCATGCTTAGCGGCAGTTGAAGGTTCTCGGCAACCGTAAGGTAAACGAAGCTGCTCGTGTCGCAATCAAAGGTGTGAGCGGTTTTCAAATTCTCGGTTCGCGAAAAAAGCGCATCGCTCAGCGCGTCAGTTGGTATGAATAGCTCAAAACCATGATTCTCGAGTACCTGTCCGATCGCAGCACTGTCATTCCTTGCGGTGCTGAGGCGTGTAGCCCTGTTTCCGGCGAGGCCGACGGGGATAGCTTTCGTTGTGTCGTCGACGATTTTGTCTAACAACGCGAACTGGTCGTCAGGGACGAAACACGCCTCTGACTCTGCATCCAGAATGTCATAGGCGATGCCTGAATGACGCCGTTGATATGTTCGCTGCACGGCTGGTGGGCATGTACGTGGCGTTCCGTCTTGAGCAAACGGAGGTGCATTTGGCTCGCCACATTCTGGAACTCTCAACGTCGGATTGGGGTTGTTTCGAAGCACTCCACCGAACGCGGCGGCGGTCGATAGGAATAACACCACCGCATACACTGCTCGCCTCATCTCTCACCTCCATCTTGGGGAGTGACAGAGAAGCGTGAAACCCTACCCCTGAAACATTCGCGGCGAACTCCGAACTGCCACTTTCGTCAAGGCATTCGCGGGTACCCGTTAGAATCCAGTATTTTACGGCATCTCGGCTTATCCCGAAGCCGCAGCTTTGAAGCACATTCAGACGCGGGTGAGACACATTTCGCCGCCGTCGCGTGCGACCGCGTTTTCATTTCGATCCATTCTGCGGCCGGTGCGCATTCCACTCGTACCGTGGGTTCCGAAAGGAACCCATATGACCTTGCTGCACAAATCCCTACTCGCGCTCGCAGTGTTCGCCATCCTTCTCTCCGGCTGTAGCGATGAGGCGGTCGCGCTGCCGACTACTGCACCGTTCGCGACCGCCCCGGCCTTGCCGCCACTCCACGTTGTCGTCTTCGTCGATCAAACAACATCAATGGACGGGGCACGCGTCGCACCCGTGATGGCGGCGCAGTTCGCTCCCGTCTACGAGCGACTCGCGATCTCGGGGGGCGAGCTCGCGGTCGGTCTCGTTCGCGACGATTCCGATCGGCCGTTCACGCGCCTTTTCGTTCCGCCGCCGCCGAACGCTCCGCCGGTGCGACCGCAGCCGAAGAACGTGTTCGAAGCGGCGGCGGCCCGAAAACGCGACGACGCGGAACGGGCGCGGTATGCGCAAGTTCAGCGCGCTTGGCGGAGCGACATTACGGCTCGTCAAGCCGTCTTCGCGCGGACGGTTGAGCCGATTCTCGCGCACCCTGCCGACGCGCCGTCGACGGACATCTGGTCGGCGCTCCGACGGGCGGACGTGTTCCTCTCTGAGCCGAACGCGTTCGCGCGCCCAACGAGAAACGTAGTGATTCTCGTCTCGGACGGCGTCGAGACGGCGAGCCGCACTGCGGCACCGCGACTCAGCGCAGCGGCGCAGATTGTCCTTGTGAACGGCGCCGGAGAGGTCGGCACGCTGGCGTCGCTCGCGCCCATCCGCTTCGAGTCGTTCGACGCTGCGATTCGCTACGCCGTAGCTGACGGAGGTACGCATGTACGCCGATAACAGTTACGAGGAACTGTCGCGCCAGTCATTGGTCACGACGGCAGTAGCGATCAACGACAGCGGACGCGCGTACTTCCGCGCATCCGTGCTCGCTGATCGGGCGGCTGCGAAACTGAAGAACTTCTACGAAACACACGGTACGGTTGGCCGCGTCACGCTCCTGAAAGTGGTCGAGTACGGGACGTTCCTCGTCGGTCTCTGCTGCATCTATGGTGTCGATGTCCTGCTCTTCGGCGCCTCCGCCGCGTACGTGGCGGCCCTCCTCGGCAGTGAAAGTAACCTGTGGGCACGCCTGGCGAAGTTCCTCGTGCCGGCCTGCTTTCTCGGCATTGAGGTGCTGATCGCGTTGCAGATCGAGAAGTCCCGCCATGACGCGCAGTTCGCGTTCGGGAGCAGCGCAGCGCGCAAGGGATGGATCGCGCTCGGCATTCTCGTGGCGCTCGTCATGCCGCTCGCCGCCGCAGCGACGGCTGACGCGGCGAGCATGATCACCGACAGCAACGCGTCCGTCATGATGATCGCGGTACTCGGCATCATCAGCTTCACCGCGCACGTTCTTGTGCTCTTCGGCGGTAGGCTCGCGCAGGAGTCCAAAACCTATTTTACGTACGCTGTGATGCGCGGCTTCTACGAGCGCCGCGCCACATCACGCGCGAGCGACGCGGCGCAGACGATCGCGTCGCTAAACTCAATGTTCATCGCGTACGTGCATGCGTGGCGCGCCCACAACGCGCGCTTTGAGGCGCAGCCGTCCGGCCCGTTCGACAAAGAGGTCGTCGAGCTTCTGCGCCGGCAGTTTCCGCATGTCGCTTCCGCTTCGGCCTCACCCGTTTTCGAGAGCGGTGAGGAGTCAGCGGCATGATCGCGAATCTGGCTTCGCTCGCGATCATGATCGCGGCGCTCCTTTTCATGCTGAGCGCCGTGTTTGGGAAGTCCGAAGCCGGTCAATCGCTCCGACGTGCGGCGGCATTCTCGTTCGCGATGGCCTTTGTCCCCGCAGTCATGGTCTGTCTCCTTACGCCGGTCGTGCGGAGCTTCAAGCCGCCGTTCGGAAGTCTGCAGTCATTCCTCGCGATCTGCGGCGCCGTGGCCATCCTCCTTGTGTTCGCATTTGCCGCGTACGGATTTCTGGAGGCGAGGCGCGGGCTTGGTGTGCGGCAACCAGCCGCGCACGGCGAAGGCATGCGTCACGCGAAACGTCGCGCTACCGAGGCTATGTCTGATGCCGACGGAGAGCAGGAGCACGAATGAAGGACTGGCTCCTCGGCGAGTGGTGCTTCGGTTCCGGCGGTCGCGCATACCCTCGAGCGCGGCGAAACGAGGGGCGTGCCGCGACCGCAATGTCCTCGAAACTCCAACACGCCAGAGATGCGGCTCTTGCCGCGCTTCGCGGCGAGAGCGATTTCCTTCTCGGTACACTGCCGGACGGCACGCCCGTGAGAATCGCGCCGCGCGAGATCGGTCGGCACGCGATGGTGTGGGGTTCCTCAGGAGCGGGAAAGAGTTACGGCCTCCACATCATCACTGAAGGTTGGGTGCGAGCGGGCCGCCCCCTGGAGATCATCGACCCGAAGGGCGAGACGTTTCTCCTCAAGGCGGTCGCCGTGGCGGCAGCGTATCGCGAACTCGCTGAGGAGAAGCGTGAGCGGTTTGCGGCGCGGTTTGCGGTCTACGACGTAACGGAAGATCGGGTCACGCCAGCCGATCTCTGGAGCGTGCCCGAGGGCATGTCGCCGTCGCTCCTCGCGAGCCTACGGACAGCGGCGACCTGCGACGTCTCGTCGCACAGTTTCTCGGATCTCATGGCCTACGGCATGTTCCTCGTGTACTCGGTCGCTATCCATCTCGGATGGGGCGTGACGGTGAAGATCGCGCGTGCGTTCTTCTTCGAAGTCGCGTTTCGCGAGCGGATCGCGGGAAAGATCAAGGACGCGCGTTTGAGGGACAGCGTGCTCCATCTTGAGACCACGCTTCCCGAGCAGACGCGGAAGGCGATCGTCCGGCAGTTCGACATCCTCTTGGCCTCCGCTCCAGCGCGCATCTCCTTCGGGCTCTCGTCGGCGATGACCCGTGAGCTCTTGCCCCACCGCGAACGCGCTCTCGTAACGCTCGGGAACTTCGGCGCGACACCGCAGCGTCCGCCCGCGCTTGCGAAAGCGATGGCGACGAATCGGTTGATCGACGTTTTGACCGAGGCGAACGTCCGACGCGACGCAACGCCGGAGATGCTGCTCCTCGAGGAGGTCGGTGTGCTCGTGAAGCAGCCGGTGGTCGCCGAGTATCTCCTCGAAGCGTCGCGCACGCTGCGGTGGAAAGGGCTCTCGATCGTGTGCGTTGCCCAGGATCCCGCGAACGCGATTCCGAAGGAGACGTGCACTGCGCTCATTCTGAATTCGAAGTGGCTGCTTTCGTTCGAGTGCGGTCGGGAAGAGGCGCTGTGGCTGTTGCCGCATATGTCCCCCGGCACGATGTCCGAGACTGAGGAGCGGCGCGCGTTCATTGCTGAAATGGCCAAGCTGCCGACGCAGGAAGCTGTGTTCGTGCGGAAGGGCAGGCCGGGCTTCCGGCTGCGCATGAGGGACGTGGCCGATCCAGCGCGCGGCAAAGATCGCCCCGCGCTCCTCGACACTTTCTCGACAAAGATCGCCGCCCGCTCGATGGTGCGAATCGCGGACGCGGAAGAGCGCATCGCCCGCTTCGAGGCGAGCCTCTTCGACGCCCGAGAAACGCCGGTGGCCGCTTCGCGATCCGACGCGGCGCCCACGGGGCATAGATCGCTCGATGACTTCTTCGACCTTCTCAAGAAGGCGCGCATCGCTTCAGAGGGCGAATGACCAAAGAGGCGCCCAATCGGCCGAATGGTTGTTTCACGCCGCTCTACGTCATCGCCGGTCCCATCTACTTGCTGCGGCTCGTACTATCTGTCCGTCGCGTGCTGCGGCTGCGGCGCATATCGCGGCTTGGCTACGTGGACTGTCCTCATTGCGGCGTCGAAAACTCGATCGACATACTCGCGACCTGCCCCCGGTGCAAGACGATCGAGTATGGAAACCGACTTTGCTGCACCGGTTGCGGTCTTCGCACTGCGGGCTTCGCGTGCGACGCCTGCGGCGTCACGATTCGCTGCTTCTGACGATGGCCTCAAAACTTCTTCCACGCGATGCCGACGTTCTCGCCGCGATCGGACGCTTCCGGATGCTCACGCGTCCGCAGCTGAAGCGCTGGTTCTTCCACGACGTCTCCGAGCCCGTGGTCACCCGCTTCTTCCAGCGCTCGATGAGTTCGGGCTATCTCGGTGTCGAGCGCTTGGGCGGGAACGGTATCCAAGTAGCGTGGCTCACGCGCAAAGGCCGTGAT
>JALYOB010000574.1 GCA_030857085.1 Acidobacteriota bacterium
AGCACCGGCTGTCCGTCGAGCTTCGCGTCATACAGACCGTTCAGCAGATGAATGCCGCCGGGGCCGGAGGTCGCGAGACAGACGCCGAGGCGGCCTGTGTATTTCGCGTACGCACAGGCCATGAATGCGGCTGATTCCTCGTGGCGCACCTGCACGAAGCGGATGCGATCCTGGCGCGTGCGCAGCGACTCCATGATCCCGTTGATGCCGTCGCCGGGAAGGCCGAAGATCGTGTCGACGCCCCAGTCGATGAGCGTTTCGATGAGAATGTCCCCGCCTGTTTCTGCCATGCGCGGAAGAGCCTGCACGTGACGTGCACGAGCGCGGCCGGATGTCCGTCGTCATTGTGTTTTCGGTCGTGCTGTTCGCGGCGCTCCTCGTCTCGGAGCTGGCCGAGCGGAGCATCGTCTCGACCGCGGTCATCTTTCTCGCGGCCGGCATTACCGCCGGTATGGCGGGCTGGATCGTGCTCGAGCCGCGCGACCCGTTCGTCACACGCGTGGCTCAGCTGGCGCTGTTCAGCGTGTTGTTCACGGAAGGGATGCAGCTCGGCTTTCGCGATCTGCGCAAAGCGTGGCGATTGCCCGGACGCGCATTGCTGGTCGGCATGCCGCTCACCGGTTTGTTGATGGCGGTCTTCGCGCGCTGGGTATGCGGCGTGTCGTGGCTGCATGCGGCCCTCATCGCGGCCGTGCTCAGTCCGACCGATCCAGTCTTCGCGGCGGCCATTGCAGGGCGGGAGGAGATTCCGCGCAAGCTGCGCGATCTGCTCAATGTCGAAAGCGGCGTCAATGACGGTCTCGCCCTCCCCGTCGTCCTCGGCCTCATTACGCTGCTCAGCAAAGGCCACGCGGAATGGGGGCGGCTCGCGCTCGAGCTCACGGCCGGCATTGTGGCCGGGATCGTCATTCCGTGGATCGCGATCGTGGTGGAGCGAGCGCCGATCTTTGCCGTGACGCCGACGCTGCAGCCGCTGTTCGTTTTCTCGATCGGCCTGCTCGTCTTCGGCATTACCAATCTCCAGCATCTGAACGAATACCTGGCCGCCTTTGCCGCGGGCATGACCGTGGCGACGTTCGCGCCGAGGTTGAAAAAGGAATTCGCGCCATTCGGTGGCCTGATTGCGGAGCTGCTCAAGCTCCTCGCACTGCTGATCTTCGGTAGCCTCATTTCGTTCGAGTTACTGCAGGAGACCGGCTGGCGCGGATTCGTTTTCGCGCTGCTGGTGCTGGTGGTGGCGCGGCCGCTGGTGCTGTGGCTCGTGCTCGCTCGCAGCCCGCTGGACTGGCGCGAACGCCTGACCGCCGGCTGGTTCGGCCCGCGAGGGTTTGCGTCGGTGATTTACGGGATCATGGTGCTGCGCGCCCCGATCCCCGATGCATTGAGCACCGCGCGGATCATTGCGGTGGTGATCCTGGTGTCGATCGTCGCGCACTCGTCGACGGACGTGCCGATCGCGCACGCGTTCCGGAGACGTGCGGATGGGTATGGAGTGCGGTGACGCCAGTCACCGCTTTGACGCTGCCGGCAAAGCCGACGACGCGGCGTCAGCCGCGTTTTGGAGTGCGGGGACGCCAGTCACCGCTTTCACTTCCGAACGGCAGGAAAAGCGGCGACTCGCGTCGCCGCACTCCAAAACCCCAAAGTAAGCGCCTCGTAAGCACCGCTCCGTATCGTGCCGACCCATGGCACGCTACCTCTTCGCTCCGATGCCCATGTCCGGCCACGTCAATCCAGGGCTTCCGATTGCGCGGGAGCTCGTCAAGCGCGGCCACGACGTCCGCATCTACTCCTCCCCCCGCTTCAAACGCGCGATCGAAGCCGCCGGCGCACGCTTCGTTCCGATCCGCAGCGCAACGCCGCTCGACGAAGAGCGCGTCGAGGAGCTCTTCCCCAATCGGCCTGCCGAGGGGATTGCGCAGTTGAAGTTCGACCTCAAACATGTGTTCATCGACTTCATCCCCGGCGCGCTCAAAGACCTCGAACAGGAACTGCGCCGCGATCCGGCCGACGTCATCGTCGGCGACAACACCTCCGCCGTCGTCGAAGCCGTCCATCAGCGCCTCGGCATCCCGTGGGCGGTCTACGGCATCAGCGCGCTCTCCACGTCCAGCCGCGACACCGCACCGTTCGGTCTCGCGCTCATGCCGAGCAGCACCTTCCTCGGCCGTCTGCGCAACCAACTCCTCTACAAGCTCGTCGATCGCGTGATCTTCCGCGACGCGAATCAGTACAACGCGCGGATGCGCCGGAAGCTCCGCCTCCCCGCGCTCGACGGCTCGCTCTTCGACTTTGCGAAGAAAGCCGATCTGTATCTGCAGGCGAGCGCTCCTTCGTTCGATTACCCGCGCACCGACATGCCGGAAAACCTCCACTACATCGGTGCGCCCATCCCGCAGCCGCCGTCCGACTGGACACCGCCTTCGTGGTGGAACGAGCTCGAACAGCGCAAAGTCATCCTCGTCACGCAGGGCACCATCAACAATGACTTCGATCAGTTGATCCGCCCCGCCATCCGCGCGCTGGGCGAGGAGAACGTGCTCGTGGTCGTGACCACCGGCAGCCGTCCCGTCGAAGACGTGCAGATCGATCCGCTGCCGTCGAACGTGCGCGTCGCCCGCTTCATCCCCTACGCGCACCTCATGCCGCACGTCGACCTGCTGCTCACCAACGGCGGCTACGGCTCGATCCAGATCGCGCTCGCGCACGGAGTGCCGGTGATCGCCATCGGAAAGACCGAAGAGAAACCTGAGATCGCGAACCGCGTCGAATGGTCAGGCGTGGGAATCGGTCTCAAGACCCGAATCCCCACCGAGATGCAGATTCGCGATGCCGTGTTCCGCGTACTGACCACACCGACGTACGCGGCGCGTGCAGAAGCGATGCGTTACGAGCTCTCCGGACTCGATGCCGCGCGCAGCGGCGCCGACCTGCTCGAAGAGCTCGCGGGCGCGGACGGAATGCTCGAACAGAGCGCGTGAGGACACCATGGCCGGAATTGGATTCATCGCAGTTTTTCTGATGCTCTTCGTCACCATTGCCCGGGACGACGACTGACGTCTCGCTCGGAGTTCCTCGGAGTACCTCGGAGTTCCTCGGAGTTCCTCGGAGGAACCGCTCCCTTCCGTGTCATCCCGAGCGAAGTCGAGGGATCCCCTTCATGCAGCGCGACTCTCGCTCCGCAGGCAGGGGATCCCTCGACCGTCCTCCGGCGCTGTCGCGCCTCCGGCGGCTCGGGATGACAC
>JALYOB010000146.1 GCA_030857085.1 Acidobacteriota bacterium
ACTCCATACATACCAAAGCGGTGGCTTTGCCACCGCACTCCTAAACAAACGCGAGGAACTCGTTCGAGGGCACGGGCGGCGTGATCAGATACCCCTGCATCTGATCGCACCCGTGCTTGCGCAGAAAGTTCGCCTGCTCGGTGAACTCCACCCCTTCCGCGATCACCTTCAGGCGCAGGCTGTGGGCCATGGCGATGATCGCGGTCACGATCGCGGCGGTGTCGGGATCGCTGATGATGTCGCGCACGAACGACTGATCGATCTTCAGCGTGTCGATGGGGAAGCGCTTGAGGTAACTGAGCGATGAATGGCCGGTGCCGAAGTCGTCGAGCGAGATGCGCAGGCCGAGCTTCTTGAGGTCGTACAGCGTGCGAATGCTCGTCTCCGGACTCTGCATCGCGCTCGACTCGGTGATCTCGAGCTCGAGGAGGCGCGGCGGCAATCCGCTCTCCGCGAGAATCGTGCGCACGCGATCGACCAGATCCGCCTGCTGCAACTGCGTCACCGACAGATTGACCGCGAGCGAGAGCGAGCGATGTCCCGCCTCGTGCCACTCCTTCGCCTGCCGGCACGCCTCGCGCAGCGCCCACTCGCCGATCGGAATCATGATCCCCGTCGCTTCCGCGAGCGGAATGAACGTTGCCGGCGGGATCGGACCGAGCTGCGGATGCGTCCACCGCAGCAGCGCCTCCATTCCGGTGATCCGGCCGCTGCGCAGATCGAAGATCGGCTGGTAATGCACGCGAAACTCGTCATTCGGCAGCGCGCGCCGCAGGCCATGTTCGAGCGCGATCCGCTGCAACGCCTTCGCATTCACGAGCGCGTTGAAGAGCTGATAGTTGTCGCGGCCGACTTCCTTCGCCTGATACATCGCCGTGTCGGCGTTCTTGATGAGCGTTTCCGCATCGACGCCGTCCTCGGGAAAGAGGCTGATGCCGATGCTGGTGGTGATGAAGAACTCGCGTCCTTCGATGTGAAACGGATAGCGGATCGCCTCGATGATCTTCATCGCGATCGGCGCCGCATCTTCCGAACGATGCAGGCGGGGGAGGAGCACGGTGAATTCGTCACCGCCTAACCGGGCGACGGTGTCGCTCTCGCGCACGCATGCCTGCACGCGCTTCGAAACCGCCTGCAGCAACTGATCGCCGATGTTGTGTCCCAGCGAGTCGTTGATCACCTTGAAGCGATCGAGATCGAGGAAGAGCACGGCCAGATACGAACCGTCGCGCTGCGCATGGGAGAGCGCAACCGTCAGCCGGTCCTTGAACAGCAGGCGATTTGGGAGATTGGTCAGTGCGTCGTGATATGCGAGATGCTTGATCTGCTCTTCCGCGTACGTCCGCTCGGTGATGTCGCGCACCACGCACACCATGCCGTCGGCAATGGCGGTGAGTGAGATTTCCTGCGGAAAGTTCACCCCATCGCGCCGCAATCCGGTCGCCTCGCCGCGCCACCGTCCGCGCTGCAACACGAGCGGCACGATGGTGGTGATGAACCGCACCTGTTCCTGCGGCTCGTACAGATCGCACAGCGATCGTCCAATGAGCGTGCCGTCAGCGGGATAACCGAACAGGCGCGCGAGCGCGTCGTTGACGTACGTGAATTCGAGCCGGTCGTTGAGGATGCCGATGCCGTCCATCGACGCGGTGATCGCGGCCGACTGATTGCGCAGCGTTTCTTCGGCGCGTTTTCTTTCGGTGATGTCGGTTCCAATGTGCAGGAACCCCGTCACCGCCCCATCCTCGGAACGCAGCGCCGTGACCGAGACCGCCACCGTGATCGGCACGCCGTCGCTGCGCACATACGTCCATTCGTGTTCGCCGACGTCCTGCGGCGCAGCAAAGTCCGCATGAATCTCGCTCAGCGTGCGATGGCCGATCATCTCCGCCGCGCGATAGCCGAGCATCCGTTCCGCGCCGGTGTTGAAGACCGTGATCATGCCCGCCGGATCGGTGGCGATGATCGAGACGCGCGTCGCCGCATCGAGCACCGCTTTCCGCTGCGCGTTCGCCGCGGTGACCGATTCTTCCGCGCGCTTGCGTTCGGTGATGTCGTAGACGAAGCCCTCGAACCAGACCGCGCCCTGCGCCGAATGCACCGCGTGCGCGTTGAGCTGCACCCAGAGCGGCGTGCCGTCTTTGCGCTTCCACTGCACTTCGACGTTGTTCGCGTACGCCTGCGGCTCGAAGCGGCGGATCAGCTGCTCGCGCTGCGCAGCGTCAAAGTAGACGTCGCGCTCCATGTGTTTCGTGAGCAGCTCCTCGACCGATTCGTAGCCGAGCATGCGTGCGAGCGTTGCGTTTGCGGTGACGAAGCGGCCGTCGCGCGTCGACTGATAAATGCCGACCGGCGCGTAGTCGAAGATGATCCGGTACTTTTCTTCCGACTGCTGCAGCGCCTGTTCGGCGCGCTTGCGTTCGGTGATGTCATGAATGATCGAGAAGAGCATCTTGCGCGAGCCGACCTCGATCGGACCGGAGTGCACTTCGACGTCGCGGATCTCGCCGTTCGCGCGCATGTGGCGGAACTGAAAGTACGTTTTGTCGCGCGCAGTCGCGCTCGTGAGCTCACTGCGCACGCGCTCTTCGCCGCGCACGTTGATGTCCCAGATGCGCAGCGCGAGCAGTTCGTCGCGCGTGTAGCCGTAGTAGTCGCACGCGGCCATGTTCGCGTCGACGATCGCGCCGCTCTCGGGATCAATGAGCAGCTTCACGGCGCGGTTGTTCTCGAACATCTGCCGGTAGCGGCGTTCGCTCTCGCGCAACGCTTCTTCGCGGCGTTTGTGCTCGATGGCCGAGGCGACGTGCTGCGCGACGAAGAGCAGCACTTCCTTGTCTTTCTCCGAATAGCGCGTCGTCTCCGCGTACGTCTGCGTACCGATCACGCCCCAGGTGCGCTCGCCGGTGCGGAGCGGCGCGCCGAGCCAATCGACCGAGGGCGAGCCGACACCTTCGACTTCCCCGGCGGCAACGAGACGCTCGAATTCTTCCGGCGTCGCAAGCAGCGGCATGCCGGTGCGCAACACATATGCGGTCAGTCCGCGGCCGGGATTCATGCCGTCCGCTTTCGCGTCGCGCTCGTCGACGAAGTAGGGGAAGGTGAGGCGATCCGACTCCGGCTCGTACAACGCGATGTAGAAGTTCGTCGCGTTCATCAACTCGCCGACGACTCCATGCACCGCGGCGTAGAACGCTTCGAGACTCTCCGACTCGCGGCTCAGTTGCGCGATGCGAAACAGCGCCGACTGCAACCGCTCCGCTTTGAGCGATTCGGTGATGTCGCGAAAGTACCAGGAGCGTCCGCGAATGCGGCCGTCAACGGCGATCGGCACCGAGGCGCGCGAGAGCGTGCGGCCATCTTTCAGCGGAACGAGATCGCTCGTCCGCGTCTCCTCGGGATGCTCGTACAGATAGTTCACGAGCTCGATGAACGCGTCCCAGTCGGCGACCGCATCGGCCGCGAAGCCGAGGAGCTCGTTGTCGTTCGCGCCGGTCGCGGCGGAGCCAGGAATGCCCCAGATTTCGAGGAAACGGCGATTGAAGGAGAGGACGTTGCCGTCGTTGTCGACGACGAGAATCCCTTCGAGCGTCGCCTCCTGCTGCGCTTTGAGGATGGCGATGCTCGTGCGCAGTTCATCGCGCGAGATGGCATTCGCGCCGCGCACGAGACGCGCGAGCGCGCGGCGAGCACGTTGGAAGCGGCTCGCGGGAGGGCGCGCCGGGAGCGAGAACTCCGACGGGATCGTCATCGGGGCGGGCCGATTTTATCAGTCGCCCGGAATGCCATGCTGCCTGAAGTATTGCCAGCGCTGGAAGGCGAGATAGACGAACCAGGCGATGTAGAAGGCGATGAAAAACGACTTCGCGACGACGAAGAAGTAGACCGCGATCGCACCGCCGATGAGCATCGCAATCCAGATCGCGATCACGAACGCGGTGCGCTCGGAGAAGAACGTCCGGAAGAACTCGCGCGTGGCGTGACCGCCGTCGAGCGGCGGCACCGGGATGAGGTTGAACCACCCCCACGCCCAGTTGGCCCACATGAATCGCGGGAGAAAGGCGACGAGCATCTTGTCGCTCTGCCCGACCTGCGTCGTCGCGACGAACTGCGCGAGGAACATCAGCGCGAAGCTCGACAGCGGACCGGCAACGCTGATGATGAAGTCCTGCCACGGCTTCGCACGGCGCGCATTGATGGTCACCCCGCCCATGCCGCCGAGAATGATCTGACTCGACCCGAACCCCTGCGCCGCAATCGCCGCCGCATGCGCGAGCTCGTGAATGAGCACGCTGATGAACGCAATCGGAATCCACAGCAACGCGTAATGAATCCCGAGCGCCTCGTTGTAATTGAGGACGACGAACAGCCCGACCAGAATCAGAAAACTGAAGTCGACGTCGATGGAGGTATCGCCGATGGAGCCGAGGTGGAGCATCGCGTGCGAGTATCGCACGCGGTGGGAATTGAAAATTGAAAATTGGAAATTGAAAAAGCGCGCTCGCAACACGTGTACTTCACGCCGCACGTTTTCAATTTTCAATTTTCAATTTTCAATTCAACTCACGGCGCCCGTTCCGCTTCACACGAACGTGTCCCAAGGCGCCGGCCTTGCCAGCAAATACCCCTGCCCCTCGCTGATGCCGAGGTCCTTGCACACGCGCAGCTGCTCCTCGGTCTCGATGGCCTCGGCGATCGTCTTCGCGCCGATGGTGTCGGCGCAGCGGGCGACGAGCTCGACGAGGCGGCGGCGAATGGGGTCGCTTTCCACGCCGTGGAAAAGGGAGTGGCCGACTTTGAGGTAATCGGGCTGCAGTTCGGCGACGGCTTCGAGCGTGGCGTAGCCGGAGCCGCAGTCGTCGATCGCGATCTTGAAGCCCATCTTCTTGAGCTCGTGCAGCGTGCGGCGGAACGTGCGGTAATCACGGATCGCGCTGCGCTCGGTCACCTCGATCACTACCTGCCGGTTGCACGCGAAGAACGGCTCGAAGACGTCCGTGCCGCGATGCTGCAGCTGCTGGATGAAATGCGATTCGAGATTGAAGAAGAGATAGCCGCGCGCGCAGACGTCGCTGAGCCACGGCATCACGTTCTCGATGCAGAGCGCTTCGAGATCCCACACCAGATCGAAGTCGCGTGCGAGCTCGAAGAGCACTTCCGGATTCTCGAGCTCCGTTCCCGCAGGTCCGCGCGAGAGTGCCTCGTATCCGACGATCGATCGCGATTCGAGATGCACGACCGGCTGAAATACCGTCGTGATCAAACGTTCGTGCACGGTGCGCAGCAGACGCTCGCGCATCGAATGGTAGTAACGCGTTTCGCGGCGCTCGGCGCTGTCTTTCGCCTCGCGCACCGCGTTGTAGAGGATGCGCGGCGCGAACAACGGCTGCGGCTGCGTGCTCGCGCCGCCGGCGAAGATCACCACTTCTTCTTTCAGCGCGGCATCGATCGGCAGCGCGCGCAGTGACGCACGCGCGACGCGTTCGAGCTCGCGCGCGGTCTGGGCGGTGCTCTGCGCGTGCGAGTCACGGCTGAAGCAATAAAAGTCGTTCGCGCCGGAGTGACTCGTGCCGATCACGACGTCGTTGCCGAGGAGGGGAGCGACCATGACGCGGAGGCCGCGGACGAACTGACGGCGCAGCTCGTCGAACGCATCCCACAAATGCCGCTCGCCCATGCGAAAGAGCGGTTCGACTTCAATGCAGTAGACGCTGAGCGATTCTCCTTCTTCGATGCTGCGGCGCAACTCATCGACCACGACCGCGAGCGTCGGCACTTCGGTGGTCGGATCGAAGAACAGCTCGCGCAGTCGCGCCGCCTGATCGGTGCGCAACGTCATCGTCCACCAGATGTCGTCGCGCACGGCGAGCATCTCGTCGGCCACACGGCGCAGCGTTTCCTGACGCACCGGTTTGATCAGATAGCGATCGGCGCCCATGCGCAGCGAGCGCTCGCGATTGAGTGTGTCGGACGAGCCGGTGAGCATCACCACAGGCGTCGATTGCGTCGCGGGATTCGCACGCAGCGCGCGGATGAGATCCCAGCCGCTTTCATCGCCGCCGAGGTCGATGTCGATGAGGATCAGATCGGGGGGATCTTCCTCGGCGGCGGTCAAAGCATCCGCCACGCTCGCCCGCCACATCGTCCGATACGTCGCCTCGGAAAGCGCCGCTCGTACGAACGTCCCGACCGACTCGTCGTCGTCGAGGATGAGCACTACTGCTTGTCTGTTTCGGGCCATACGCCTCGCCCGGCGCTATCCTACCGCGCCATGCACTTTGAAACGAGAGCCGTTCACGCGGGGATGCACATCGACGAAGAAACAGGTGCGATCGCGCCGCCGCTGCATCTGTCGACGACGTTTCAGCGCACCGATGAAGGCGAGCCGTCGCGCGGGTTCAGCTACATCCGCGATGGCAATCCGACGCAGTCGCGACTCGAGGAAGCGCTGGCCGCGATCGACAACGGCGCGGCCGCACTCGCATTCGGCTCGGGCATGGCCGCCGGCGCTGCACTGCTGCAATCGCTGCCGCGCGGATCGCACGTCGTGCTGCCGGATGACTGCTACTACGGCTATCGCGCGCTCGCGGTGGAGTACTTCGAAAGCTGGGGTCTCACGCACGCGTTCGTCGGAATGGAAGACGTCGACGCGGTGCGCAATGCGATGACGGAGAAGACGAGCCTCGTGTGGGCGGAGTCGCCGTCGAATCCTCTGCTGAAGGTGGTGGACATCGCGGCGCTCGCACATGTTGCGCACGAGCGCAATGCGCGTCTGGTGGTCGACGGCACGTTCGCCACACCCGCGCTGCAGCGTCCGATCGAGCATGGCGCGGATGTCGTACTGCATTCGACGACGAAGTATCTCGGCGGTCACAGTGATGTGCAGGGCGGCTCGCTCGCGTTCCGCTATGCGGATGATTTGTATGAGGCGGTTGCACACGCGCGGAAGATCATCGGCGGCGTTGCCTCGCCGTTCAATTCGTGGCTGATCCTGCGCGGCATTCGAACGCTTTCGGCGCGCATGCGCGTGCACAGCGAGAACGCGATGGCAATCGCGCAGGCTCTCGCGGCGCATGAACGGGTGGAGTCGGTGTTCTATCCCGGACTCGCATCGCACGCGCGACATGAAGTCGCACGCAGACAGATGTCGTGCTTCGGCGGGATGCTCTCGTTTCTCGTGCGCGGCACGCGCGAGGAGGCGCTCGCGGTCGCTGCGAAAACGCGCCTCTTCGTCCGCGCGACTTCGCTCGGCGGCGTGGAGAGTCTGATCGAACATCGCAATTCGAGCGAAGGCGCAGGAAGCCGAACCGCGCCGAATCTGCTGCGCGTTTCGGTGGGCTTGGAGCATCCGGCTGATCTGGTGGACGATCTAATTCAGGCGCTGGGCTGAGGTTGTCCGTTGTCGGTTGTCGGTTTGAGGTGAGGTGCCGCCTCATCGCAACGTCGCCCTTCACGGATAACGGACAACGGACAACGCGCGATAAAATCGCCCCCGCCATGAAGAACTTCGAAATCACCTGCCCCTGCTGCGAAGCGACGCTCGTCATCGATCGTCTGAACGGCGAGGTCCTGCTGCACAAGGCGAAAGAGAAGCGGGGCCCGGGCGGCTCGCTCGAGGCGATGGTCAAAGGGCTCGAATCCGAAAAGAGCGAGGCGGCGAAACGCTTCGAGCGGCAGCTCGAAAGTCAGAAAGACCGCAGCCGCATTCTCGAAGAGCGATTCAAAGAAGCGATGCAGCGCGCCGAGCAGAACGACGAGAAGTTCGTGAATCCATTCGATCTCGATTGAGGTTGCCGGTTACCGGTTGCCGGTGGTCGGTTGAAACCGAGAACCGGCAACCGACAACCGACAACCATGCCCAAAGCAAGCAAAACCATCCTCCCCGAACATTTCGATCCTGACGGTCCCGCACCTGCGGAGAGCGGGATCTATGGACTGCCGTTCGCGCCCGAAGACTCGAGAGTGGTCGTCGTGCCGGTGCCGTTCGAAGCGACGACGTCGTATGGCGGCGGTACGTCCGGCGGTCCGGCCGCGGTGCTCGATGCGTCGAAGCAGGTCGACCTCTTCGATCAGGAAACGGGACGTCCGTACGCGTCCGGCATCGCCATGCTCGACGTGCCGAAGAACATCGTCCGCTGGAACCGCGATGCGAAGAAGATCGCCGCAACGGTGATCGAGAAAGGCGGCGTGGTGGATCGCGCGACGCGCACTGCCGCGGCCAAAGTGAACGAGTACGGCGATCGCGTGAATGCGTGGGTTTACGAGCAAACCTCCGCACTCCTCGCCGACGAGAAGCTGGTGGTCATCCTCGGCGGCGATCACTCGGTTCCTTACGGCGCAATTCAGGCGCACGCGGAAACGTGTCCCAACCTCGGCATCCTTCATCTCGATGCGCACGCCGATCTGCGCGATGCGTACGAGGGCTTCACCTGGTCCCATGCTTCGATCTTTCACAACGTGATGACGAAGATCGACCACGTCGGCAAGCTCGTGCAGGTTGGCGTCCGCGACCTCGGCCAGGCCGAGCGGAAGATGATCGACGATTCGAACGGCCGCATCGTCACGTTCTATGACGCGGAGCTCGCGGCGCGCAAAGAAGAAGGAGTGCCGTTCGCGCGCATCGCCGACGAGATCGTCGCCGCACTGCCGCAGGATGTTTATCTCTCCTGGGATATCGACGGCCTCGATCCGACGCTCTGCCCCGGAACGGGAACGCCCGTGCCGGGCGGGTTGTCGTGGAACGAAGCCATCGGTTTGCTGCGCGCGATTCGCCGCGCGAACAAACGCATCGTGGGGCTCGATCTCTGCGAAGTATCTCCGGGCGAAACGGAGTGGGACGCCAACGTCGGCGCGCGCCTGCTGTACAAGATGATCGGCTTCGCGTTGATGACGCGCTGATCGTGGCACCGAGGTACGACCGGGGGCCTCAGGCGGCCGGGGCCGCGGGCCCCGGACCCCGCTGACAGGCCAAGCCTCCGCGACACAGTTCTCT
>JALYOB010000575.1 GCA_030857085.1 Acidobacteriota bacterium
CTGTTGTATTCGCACGTGTGTCGCGGAGGCTTGGCCTGCAAGCGGGGTCCGGGGCCCGCGGCCCCGGCCGCCGGAGGCCTCTGGTCGTCCCCGTCAACTCGCGTACGTCGCGATGCCGCGGCCGAACGACCAGTTCTCTTTCGTCACTTCG
Organism: Acidobacteriota bacterium; assembly: GCA_030857085.1. Classification (GTDB taxonomy): domain Bacteria; phylum Acidobacteriota; class Thermoanaerobaculia; order Gp7-AA8; family Gp7-AA8; genus QHVT01. The sequence goes on from JALYOB010000575.1 coordinate 152, forward strand.
ACGAGATTGATCAGGACATCATCGGGACGCACGCCGATCGTTTCGAGGCGTGCGGCGATGTCGGCGTAGAGCGCGCGCTTCACTTCCACCGTGCGGCCGGCGTTGAGCGTGATCTCGATGATCAGCAGTTCGTCCGAGCGTTCGACGTCCGCGTACGTCGGGTCGGCGACGAGATTCGGGATTGGCACTTCATCGAAGATCTGAAAGCGGTCGCCGGCGGGGACGTTGGCCTGACTGACCAGCGCGTCGTGAATCGCGTTTCCGGCGTCGCGGAGAAACTCGGCGGATCTTCCCTTGCGCAGCGTGACACGAACGAGCGGCATGGCGGCGGATTGTAATGCGCAAACAAAACGGCGGGCCGAAGCCCGCCGTTCAGAGGATCGATGTTGTGAAGACTCAGTTCGCGATCGGCTCTTCGACCACGCGGGGAACGAGCGTGATCTCGTCGCCCTGCAGCACGAAGTCGATCCGCTCGGGCACAGTGTCCTTGTTGCGGATCATGAACTCCGAGAGCTCGTCTTCGATGTGGCGCTGGATCGCGCGGCGCAGCGGACGGGCGCCGGAGTTCGACTCTTCCTTCGACTTCGCGAGCAGCCACTGAATGACCGAGTCGTCGACCGCGATCTGCACGTTCTTCTGCAGGATCGCATTGTTCACGTCGTCGATCAGCAGCTGACAGATGGCGCGCAGCTCCGCGTCCGTGAGCGGATTGAAGATGATCACTTCGTCGATGCGGTTGATGAACTCGGGGCTGAACTCCCGCTTGAGCTCCGTGTGAATCAGCTGCTCGGCCGACTTCTGATCGACCGCATCGCCCTTCTCGCGGAAACCCATGTGGCCGCGCGTCGCGAGGTGACGCGTGCCGAGGTTCGAGGTCATGATGATGAGCGTGTTGCGGAAGTCGACCTGATTGCCGAGCGAGTCGGTGAGGATGCCGTCTTCGAGAATCTGCAGCAGCAGATTCGCGATGTCCGGATGCGCCTTCTCGATCTCGTCGAGCAGCACCACCGAGTACGGATTGCGGCGCACGCGCTCGGTGAGCTGGCCACCTTCTTCGTGACCGACGTAACCCGGAGGCGAGCCAATGAGCTTCGAGACCGCGTGCTTCTCCATGTACTCCGACATGTCGAAGCGGATGAGGTGCTTCTGCGATCCGAAGAGGAACTCCGCGAGTCTGCGCGCGACTTCCGTCTTACCGACACCCGACGAGCCGAGGAAGATGAACGAGCCCATCGGACGATTCGGCGAGGCGACGCCGAGGCGCGAGCGGCGGATGGCGCGCGAGATCGCACGGATCGCTTTGTCCTGACCGACGATGCGCCGCATCAGGATGTCTTCCATCGAGATCAGCTTCGCCGCTTCGTCGGCTTCGATCGAGGTCACCGGAATGTCGGTCCAGGAGCTGATGATCTCCTCGACGTCGCGCTGGGTGACTTCCATCATCTCGTCGCCGACCATCTCGCGCTCCTGCTTGAAGCGCTCGATCTCTTCTTTGAGCTCGATCTCCCGCTCGCGCAGGAAGACCGCTTTCTCGAAGTCTTTGTCCGAGATCGCCTTCTTCATCTCCTTGACGATGGAGCGGATCTCCGCCTCGAGGCGGCGGAGGTTCTGCGTGTCGGCGACGCGGCGGAGCTTCACCTTCGCGCCGGCCTCGTCGAGGATGTCGATGGCTTTGTCGGGGAAGAAGCGGTCGGTGATGTAGCGGTTCGACTGGAAGACCGCGCTCTTGATCGCGGTCTCGCTGTATTTGACTTTGTGGAAGGTCTCGTACCGCTCTTTCACCCCTTCCAGAATCTGCAGCGTCTCATCCTCGGTCGGAGGATTGACGGTGATGGCCTGGAAGCGGCGGAGCAGCGAGCGATCCTTTTCAATGTAGCGGCGGTACTCGCGAATGGTCGTCGCGCCGATGCACGAGATCTCGCCGCGCGAGAGCGCCGGCTTGAGGATGTTCGCCGCGTCGAGTGAACCCTCCGCGGAACCCGCGCCGATGAGCGAGTGGATCTCATCGATGAAGATGATGATGTCCTGGTTTTCCTTCAGCTCTTTGATGATCCCTTTGAGCCGCTCTTCGAACTGGCCGCGGTACTTCGTGCCGGCGACGATGAGCGAGAGATCGAGCGAGAGGATGCGCTTGTTCGCGATGAAGAGCGGCACGTTGCCGTCCACGATGCGCTGCGCGAGACCTTCGACGATCGCGGTCTTGCCCACGCCCGGTTCGCCGAGGAGGATCGGGTTGTTCTTCGTGCGGCGGGAGAGGATCTGAATGATCCGCTCCACTTCCTTCTCGCGGCCGATGAGCGGATCGAACTGCTGGCTGTGCGCCATGGCCGTCAGATCGCGCGCGTACTCGGCGAGGAACGGAAGTTCTTTTTTCTGCTTGTCTGCTTCTCTTTCTTTGAGGATCGAGATCGTTTCCTCACGCACGCCATAAACGTTGAGGCCTTTGGCGGTGAGGATGCGGGCGGCGGTCGACGACTCGACGCGGAGGATGCCGATCAGCAGATGCTCGGTGCCGACGTACTGATGCAGCATCGACTCCGCTTCGTGTGCGGCGTAGGCAAGGATCTTTTTCGATTCTTCGGAGAGAGGGAGCTCGGCGGAGGAGGAGATGCGATCGACGAAGAGGCGATCGCCTTCGACCTCGCGGCGGATCTGCTCGGGTTTGACGTTGAAGCGGGAAAAGATCTCTTTGATGATCTCTTCCCCCTCGCGCAGCACACCGAGGAGGATGTGCTCGGACTCGATGACGCGGGAGCCGAGCTTGGAAGCTTCGTATCGGGCGAAGAAGAGGGCGCGGCGTGCTTTCTCGTTGTATTTTTCGAACATTGGACTGGTTAGCGTGCTGCGATAGCGATGCGCTAAATCCGTTGTGCGTCCATGATTATAGACGGCACTGACGCACGATCCCTCAAACGCGTCGCTCGAAATCGTTCTTCCGCGGGGGGACAGAACACGAATCGTGCCGAGCGGCGACGGTCCGCGCCCTCCCTCGTGTCATCCCGAGCGAAGTCGAGGGATCCCCTGCGAACAGGCGATACGCGTTCCACCGGACCCCCGTGTCATCCTGAGCGAAGCGAAGGACCTTCTC
>JALYOB010000147.1 GCA_030857085.1 Acidobacteriota bacterium
ATCTAGTTCATCTCAGGGAGAAAGCAAATGTCTCTTCGGAAGTTTCTCGGCTGTGTTTTGTCTGTTCTGACGTTCGCTGCAGCGCACGACGCGTTCGCGGCGGATGCGAAGAAAGCAAAGCCGGCCAAACCCAGCGCGCAGGCGAAAGTGCCGGATGGCGGCGTTCCCCACTACATCAAAGAGGAGACGCCGGAGCAGCGCCGCGAGCGGCTCGGGACGAATGAGGATCCGGGTCTCGATCCCGATCCGAAGAAGGTGTGGTACCGCTTCGGAAAAGAGTTCCACATCGAGAAGTTCGACAAGCGGTGGGCCAAGAAGACCGACACACCGGGATGGGTGAAGGCGTTCGCGTTCGCGAACTTCGTGGACGAGCTGTATCAGGAAAACGAAAAGTACGTGTGGGTCTGGCAGGAGATCATTCCTGACGAACCGGCCGTTGCTGCCGCGCCGGCGCAACCGGCCGAAGAGCCGCGCGCGTATCGCAAGCTCGATGAGAAGGGCGTGCAGTTTCTCGAGTCGATGGTCAGCGAGTTCACGCCGCTCGATCCCCCGAAGAGCACGACCAGGCTGACGTTCGCGAATGCTTCGACCGGACTGCCGACGTCGGGCAACTGGCGCAACTCGCTTGCGCTCGCCGACATGAATGGCGACGGCAAGATGGACATCCTCGCGCCGCCCGAGCGTGGCGGCGGCCGCGTCATCCCGACGATCTTCCTCGGCGACGGCAAAGGCAACTGGAAGTTCTGGCCGACCAAGTGGCCGACGCGCCTCAACTACGGCAGTGCGATCGCGGCGGACTTCAACAACGACAAGATCATGGATGCCGCCTTCGGCATTCACCTCAGCGGCGTCGCCATCTACCTCGGCGACGGCAAGGGTGGTTTCCGCGAAGTGCAGCGCGTCACCGACTACGCGACGCGCCGCATCGTCGCGCGCGACATCGATAAGGATGGTTGGCTCGACGTCGTCGCGATCAGCGAAGGTCCTGTGCGCCGCGGCAACGAGAGCATCGCCGGCCAGCCCGATACGAACCTGCACGCGTTCCTCAATCGCGCGAAAGGGGAGAAGTGGGAACGCGCCAATCTCGCCGGACCGAAAGAGCTGATCAGCGGTGACTGGCTCGCCTCGGGAGACTTCAACGGCGACGGCGTGCCCGACTTCGCCGGTTCCGACATCTATACCAACGGTGTCGACACGATCTACGTGAGCAAAGGACCGGCAAAGTACGAGCCGCTGCGCGGCGAGAACCTCGTGCCGTTCTTCTCCAACTACTCGGCGACGGCCGCGGGCCGCTTCACCGCGAAAGATCGCGACGACGCGATCGTGACGTTCGGCCGCAACTGGCTCACGCACGTCGATCCGGCGCAGGTCGCACCGCCGCCGTTCCTCGCGATTGCGGGTGTCGATCGCATTTCGTGGGTGAATGGTCAGCCGAAGCGCTTCCCGATCATGCGCTGGGGCGGCGATGTGGTGAACACCGTCTACGGCATCAACAGCGGAGACTTCGATTCCGACGGAAATCTCGACATCGTCTTCGTCCATCCGGACCAGCGCCGTTTCGTCATGCTGCTCGGCGACGGAAAAGGGGGCTTCCGGGAAGCAACGCTGGATGGATTGCCGTTGTCACCGCAGCCGGTGTATGACCTCGCGGTGGCCGACATGAACGGCGACAAGCGACCGGACATCGTGATGATGTATTCGGCCGAGGGCGGCACCGCACTTGCGCGCAAGAATGGAAAGATCGAGGTCTTTCTGAACCGCGGAGTGACCAGGTAGCCGAAAAACCGCAATTTCTCGTTGCAGTTGCGGGCGTCCCGAAGTATAGTCCCGGGCATCGGCATCAGCGGATATGACGCAACCGCATAAAAATGCGCCAGAGGTATTGACTTAGAGAATATTTCGGCCTAACTTCTCAGGAGTTCAGTCGAATCAACCAAATTTCGTTTACCAGAACGAATTGCAAACTGAATACGGAGGTGATCGTATCGTCTGGATTGGGTGAGCCAAACCTTCGTTCGTATTCACTAATCATAGGAAGTGTAGGAGATAGAAATGAAGAAACTTACCGTTTGGGCTCTGTTGGCCACGCTCGTGGTTGCAGGCTCGGCGTTCGCGGTTCCGCGCCAGGTCGTCGCTGATGCGACGTTCGCCACTGGTTCGCCGGCCACCACGAACAACGACGACAGCTGCGACATCGGCGTTGCGCCGGCTGCCACGCTGCTGCTCCCGTACTTCGAGGTCGACCTCGCATCGCGTACGGGCGAGCAGACGATTTTCACGATCACCAACGTTTCGCCGGTCGAGCAGATCGCTCACGTGACTCTGTGGACCGACCTTTCGTACCCGGTCATCGACTTCAACATCTACCTGACCGGTTATGACGTGCAGAGCATCAACCTGTACGACGTCATCGCGCTCGGCCAGATCGCGCCGACCGAGGGTACGGGCTTCGACGATCCGGGTTCGCCGGAAGGCGACTTCTCGGGCGACAACCCGCTCGTTCTCGAGGCCAGCTGCGCCAACCTCCCGATGCAGCTCAACGCCGTCTACATCCAGCGTATGCGCCAGGCGTTCACGGTTGGTTCGGTTCCGGCTCTCGGCACCGCCCCGGCCTGCACGAACATCGGTAGCTCGCAGACCAATGGTCTGAACCCGAATGGCCGCCGCAATGCGAACGCCATCGGTTACGCGACGATCGACGTCGCCAGCCGCTGCGGCACGCAGCTGCCCAGCGATCCGGCCTACTTCACGGCCGGCGGTGAAGCGCTGTTTGACAACGTTCTCATCGGCGACTACCAGCAGATCAACTCGGCGCAGAACTTCGCGCAGGGCAACCCGATGGTTCACATCCGTGCGGTTCCTGAGGGCGGCGTCCCGGGCTCTGGCCTGGCCACCAACCTCCCGCGCACGTTCTACAGCCGCTACCAGGCTGCGCTCACCCCGCGCGCTGACCGTCGTCAGCCGCTCCCGGCGACCTTCGCCGCCCGCTTCATCAACGGCGGTACGGGTTCGTTCGACACGTTCTACAAGATCTGGCGTGAAGGCAGCACCACGGGCGCCGCGGCCTGCACCGGCGCTGGCGTCGCTGTCAACCCGAACAACATCACCAACGTGACCGAGCTCGTGACGTTCGACGAACAGGAAAACGCTCGCGGTACCGCCCCGGCCGAAGGCCCGGTGTCGCCGCCGATCAACCTGTCGCTGACGATGCCGGAAACCGGTCTGTACAACTTCAACGCTGCGGCTGATCTCTTCCCGCGTCCGGCTGGTAACGCCGTCGCTGGTTGGGTCTACATGAACCTGGCGAACAGCACCACCGGTCCGGTCAGCCAGAACTGGGTCGTCGTCTCGATGCGCGCAGAAGGCCGTTACTCGGTCGACTTCGACGCAGCGTGGCTCGGCAACGGTTGCTCGCCGCGCGTTGCTCGCTCGGAAGTCGAGCCGGGCGGCACCGCCGTCATCGGACCGGCTCCGAACTTCACCACCTACCCCTGATCTGACGTAACAGGCAGAGTTTCGCCGGAAGGCGGGCCGGATCTCCGGCCCGCCTTTTTTTTTGAGCCGAACCCCGAGTTTTCATGGTTCGGCTGAGAAAAAACCACTTGTAATCGCGGTTCGATCCCTTACAATAACTCGTCTTCGTCCAGTGCCGTCCGTCCGTCCGAATTCGTCGGTTCTCGAGCTCTTAATTCCGGGGGTGTCAAGTTGAAGTGTTTGTCGAAGATCTCTTTTGCACTGATTGCGCTGTTGCTGGTGACACCGGCATTCGCGCAGAACTGGTCAATGCCAGGCAAAGGCGCGCCGGCGCCGTGCACCGGATGCCCGGCACCTGCGACCAATAAGCCGACCTATCCGTTCAATGATCCGCTGCTGCGCCACGTCGGCCGTTATGTCGACTCTTCGTCGACCGGTCTCGTTCAGAACTCGGGCATGCGCACCATTCGCGCGTACAACATCCGCCCGTATCCGTCGCGCAACCGCCTGATCATCCGCCTCGGCGAAACGGTCGGTCTGTACAAACTCGACACGTTCTTCTCCTCGAAAGCCGGCACTGCGATGTTCGGCGCGAGCGAGGCGTTCAGCGGCTTCCAGCCGACGAACCCCTGGGCCGGACGCAAGCCGTACGAAAAGATCCTTCCTCCCGATCGCTACTTCTACTCGGAATCGGGCAACTCGGAGTGGTACTCGACCTTCCAGGACAGCCAGCGCATGCTGTGGGACTCGGATCTCGATGACCGCGGCTACCTCTATGTCAGCACCCTCTATTGGGGCTGGGGTCTGGCGTTCGACGACGGCGCGAATACCGGCGAGCATGTCGGCTATGTCACGCAGGTCACCGACACCACCATGCGCGCCGAGACCATCTTCCATGTGAAGGTCGGCGCTACGTATTACGCGGTCCTGTCCGACGGCAGAAGCGGTCTTGCCATCTATGACGCGACCTCGCCGCAGGTCATTCACGTTCCGAACCCGCAGAGCACCAACGGCGGACGCTGGAAGCCGCCCCTCGTTGCGAGCCGCTCGTCGAGCTCCGCGGCGATTCTCCGCTGGGCGCGCAATGAGCGCGACGGCCGGCTTGCACTGTTCTGCGCCGACGGTCACATCCGCATCTACGACCCGGCCACTTTCATCAGCGGCGGCGCGCCGCTCGCCGACTACACCGCCTCGTCGGGCTTCGGCGGCCTTACCTTCGACGACTCCGGCCGCGTCTGGGCCACCGACGGCACCTCGCTCCTGAAAATTTCGCCGAACGGCGCCGGCTATTCGAAAGAAACCTTCACCCCGTACAACGAGCAGTTCTCGGGTGAGGCGGTCAGCGCGGCCGGCGGCTATGTCTCCGTCCTCGGCGCCACGCCGAACGGCTATGACGTCGCCCTTCTGAAGCTCGACAACGGAACGCCGCGCCGCCTCGAAACGGACGGCTTCTTCCGCAAGTACTACAACCGTGCTCCGAGCGGCTATGTGGCGCTCGACTTCCAGAGCCCGTCCACGTTCATTCCGTGGGACGTCCGCCTGATCTCGCAGAACGGCAAGACGTTCCTCATGTACAGCGCCGGCGGTCTCGGCGACATCTATGAAGTGCAGGGCGGCGACTCGATCTCCGCGTCGCTCGTCACGAGCAGCTTCGGTACTCCGAACCCGAACGCCGTGTCGACCGAAGCCGGGCCGTATTACGGCGACATCCTGCAGTTCAAAGCGACGGCGAGCAGCCCCAACGCGAACTACGCGATCAACTGGACGTTCGGCAACCCCGAGTCGCAGGACAACACCGCGACGAGCACGCCGAACATGACGGTCTCGCACCAGTACCACGGCATTCAGAGCGCCACCGGCATCACCGGGGCCAAGAAGGTCGTGGCGACCGTGCAGACCGACTCTTCGCTCAGCAGCGAATTGAACGTCACGCTCAAGGTGCCGACCGCGCGCATCACCGTCCCGGGCCGCACCACTCCGATGACGCAGACGAACCGCAGTGCGTTCGAACTCATCGGCGGCGACTCCTTCAAGGACGCGTCGGACGGCGTGATCGAAGGCCACTACACCGTCTGGAGCATTGACGGTGTCGAGACCAAACTCCTCCCGAATCAGACCATCAGCGCCGGCGCCATCGGCACGCACACCGTCGGCATGCAGGCGCGCTATGGCAAGTACGACGCGACGGCGAAAGACAACGCGGTTGCGTTTGCCGCAGGTCTCTCGCCCGTCTCGTACACGGTGAAGCCGTTCCTCGCCGCGATTCGTGCGCCGCAGAACTCGGCCACCAGCTACACCTTCAATGCAGACTCGCGCGTCAGCAGCGCACCGTTCCTCACTGCGACGCAGTGGATCGTGACCTGGAGCATCGGTGCGTCGAACGCCGCCGGCTCGGTGCAGACCGAGTCGACGATTGCCGACACGAGCACCGTTGCCGTCGGCACCATCCCCCCCTTCGTCGTTCCGAAGTCGTCGGTGCATGACGGCGACGTCGTGAAGCTGCAGATCAGCGTCGACCCGAGCGGCGTTTCGGTTCCGACCTATGCGACCTACACCGCGCAGGTCACGCTCAGCGTGCCGCAGCCGGACGTCACGATCACCAGCGGCTGCATCAACGCTGGTGCGCCGTGCACCCTCACCGCCGTCTCCAAGGTCGCCAACGTTCCGACGAGCGGCTGGTTGTCCTCGTGGAGCATCAGCAACGGCACGAGCGTCGTCGCCAGTGGCGCGAACAACCCGATCACCTTCACTCCGTCCGCCGCGGGCGTCTACACCGCGACCTACACGGAAACGTCGTTCGGCGTCTCCGCCTCGAAGTCCTTCTCCATCGCTGCCGTTGCATGCGGTCCGCTGCCTGAGGATTACCAGGCATCGATCAGCACCGACTGCACGAGCTGCAAGGCCAACACGCCGGTGCAGTTCAACTCGAACCTCTTCGGCTACACGGTTCAGGCGTGCGACACGCTGACCTGGACGTTCGGCGACGGCACCACCGGAACCGGTGCGGCGCCGAAGCACACCTACGCCTCGAACAACACGTACAACGTGACGTTCAAGATTACCAACAGCAACGGTTCGCGCACGTGGACGTACTCGGTGGTGATCGGTGGCAGCACGCCGCCGCCCCCGCCGCCGACGACCGGCTGCTTCGCGCCGACCGGCATCGCCTTCTCGTACACCTGCAGCGGCTCGCCCTGCAAAGTCGGGGACACGGTTCGCTTCACTGCCACCCGCGACGGCGGCACGTCGCTGCTCAACTGCGACGTGACCACCTGGACGATCGACGGCACGACGTACACCGCGCGCAACCCGCAGCTTCAGTTCACCTCCGCCGGTCAGAAGACGGTGACGCTGGTCGTCTCGAACACCGAGGGGACGGCTTCGCCGGTGCAGCAGACGTTGACGATCGCCGCGGCGACCGGCAACTGCAGCGGTTCCGCTCCGGCCGAGGCTCTCGCGATCGAATTCAGCGGCCCCACGAGCCGCTGCTTCAACAGCCCGAGCAGCGCCGTCTGCGCCGCGAACGAGATCATCCAGTTCACGCCCAGCGCGTTCGGCTACACGTTCCAGGCTTGCGACCAGTTCTCGTGGGACTTCGGCGACGGCTCGACGTCGGCTGCCAAGGCCCCAACGCACGCGTACAACCCGACGAAGAACACGTACACGGTGACGCTGCGCGTTTCGAACTCGACCAATCCCACGGGCGTCACGCTCACCGCGCCGGTCCGCTTCAATGCCGCGCCGGCTCTGCCTGCGCCGCAGCTGACGTACGCCGGCTTCCCGACCACCGGCACGAAGGACGTTCCGGTGACGTTCACCGTCAACTCGAGCCTCGACGCGACCGGCTGGACGTGGGACTTCAACGACGGCGTCATCGACACGACCCAGGCGAGCGCGGTCGGCAAGTCGAGCACCATCTCGCACGCGTTCAGCCCCGGCACGTACAGCGTGAAGGTCACCGCTCGCAACGCGCAGGCGCAGCCTGGTGAGTCGACCGCCTTCACGATCGGCAACATCACCATCAGCGACATCCCCGAGTACAGGTACCTCCTGCCGGTCGTCACGCGCATCGGCGGTCAGAACAACAGCGTCTGGAGAACGGACGTTCAGATCTACAACCCCGATCCGAATGTCTCCGCGACCAAGCCGCTCGTCATGACGGCCACGCTCCGCGACATCGTCCGGACGCTGGAGATCCCTGACTCGACGTTCATCTACGAAGACTTCATGAGCCGCTTCGTCGGCACGAACGCGTCCGACTCCGGTCCGGTGATCATCACCACCCGCTCGAAGTTCGCGCCGCAGATCTGGACGCGTACGTACAACCAGACCGAGACCGGCACGTTCGGCCAGTTCATCCCGGCCATCCGTCTCGACAACTTCCGCGCCACCGCAACGGGTCCTGCGAAGTCGTACCTCGCCGGTCTCCGCAACGGCGCCCGCTACCGCACGAACCTCGGCCTCGTGAACCCGACCGCCACGCCGGTCGACGTCACGATCCGCGCGTTCGACGATCGTCAGCTCCAGATCGGCCAGCGCGTCGTGCACCTCGATGCGTACCAGTTGCAGCAGTTCGCCGCCACCGATGGCAGCCGTGGCATTCCGGAGATCAGCCCGGCCACGCCGTTCACGATCGAGATCGAAACGCCGAACGGTCAGTGGGTGATCGGTTATGCGTCGTTCATCGACGGCAACTCGAACGATCCTGTTTACCTGCAGGCCGTTGCCGCGTCCGAGCTGGATTCTTCCGATTACCGCACCAGCATCATTCCGGGCGTCGGCCACGTCGGCGACTGGAGAAGCGACGTCACGATCTTCAACGCGGATCCGCGCTCGCTCGTCGTCGACCTCGCGTACTTTGATCCGTCGGGCGTCAAGACCGGCGAAGCGAAGAACGTCCTCATCCGCTCGCTCGAATCGCTGCAGTACGCGGACATCCTCAAGCAGGGCATCTTCGGCAACGTCGCTGACGGGGTCGGAACGCTCCGCGTGAGCGTCCCGAGCACGATCACCGATGCGCGCTTCCCGATGGTGTTCGCGCGTACGTACAACGACAACGGCAGCGGCAAGACGTACGGCCAGGGCATCGCCGGCTTTGCGTCGACGCGTCCGAATGTGAAGCCGGGCAAGCCGGCCCTCATCGCGGGCGTCCGCAGCAACTCGAAGTACTACACGAACGTCGGCATCACGAACGTCTCCGACACCGAGGCAGTCGTGACCGTGACGAAGCTGAATGCGGCTTCGGGTGCGGAAAGCGTGATCGCGCAGTACACGGTTAAGCCCAACGCGAGTGTCGTCTCGCGCGTCGAACTCGGCGCCGGCGTCGACTACGCGTCGCTCAAGATCGAGACGACCGGCGGCAACGTCTGGGCGTTCGGTTCGATCATCGACAAGGGCACGTCCGATCCGGAGTACGTCCCGGCGACGCCGCTCCAGTAAAACCATCCACGCTGTTTCTTCGAAGTGGCGGGC
>JALYOB010000576.1 GCA_030857085.1 Acidobacteriota bacterium
AGGTACTCCGAGGTACCCGAGGTACTCGCCCCTGGTTTGACATCCACACCTTCGCCCGCCTACTCTCCTCCCCGCTGGAGTGATTTGGGGGCGGCTTGCAACCAGCTAAAAAAAAGCTAAAGGGCCGGTAGTTACAGAACCTGACAGGACGCTGCCCCACGTCGATCCCGGCGTGGGGTTTTTCTTTTTCCGACTATGGATTTCATTCAGGCAGTTGCCGACGAGCATGTCTACCTCTTCGATGGTGCGATGGGGACGATGCTCTATTCGAAGGGCGTCTTCATCAACAAGTGCTATGACGAGCTGAATCTCCGCAGTCCGGAGATCGTGCTCGAAGTGCACCGGCAGTACGTCCGCTCCGGCGCGGAAATCATCGAGACGAACACGTACGGCGCGAATCGCGTGAAGCTCGGCACGTTCGGCATCGCCGACGAGTTGCGCGACATCAACCTGCGCGCCGCGGAGCTCGCGCGCACCGCGGCGGGTGATGGCGTGTACGTCGCCGGTGCGATGGGTCCGCTCGGCATTCGCATCGAGCCGTACGGCCCGACCGCGCTGGAAGAAGCGCGTGAGTTTTTCCGCGAACAGGCCGAGGCGTTGCGCGATGGCGGCGTCGATCTGTTTGTGTGTGAGACCTTCTCGAACGTCGCGGAGATGGAACAGGCCATTGCCGCGATTCGCGACGTCTGCTCGCTTCCGGTCGTCGCGCAGATGACCATCGGCGTCGAAGGACGGACGATCTTCGGCGACACGCCGAAAGTGCTCGCGCAGCGGCTCGATCGCGCGGGTGCGGACGTGATCGGCCTCAACTGCGCAGTCGGTCCCGATCTCATGCTCGACGCGATCGAAGAGATGGCATCGGTCACCGCGAAGAAAATCTCCTGTCAGCCGAACGCCGGTCTGCCGCGCGACGTGAACGGCCGGCAGATGTACATGGCCTCGCCCGACTACTTCGCGAAATACGCAAAGCGGCTGATTCACAAGGGCGTGAAGTTCATCGGCGGCTGCTGCGGCACGACGCCCGAGCACATCAAGATGATGGCGGATGCAGTGCGTCCGCTTTCGCCGCGCCGCACGTTCGTCATCGTCGAGCGCAACGGCAACGGCGACAAAGCCGCAGGCGTCGAGCCCTCGCCGATGGCTGCGCGCTCGCAGTGGGGCAGCAAGATCGCGAACGGGCAGTTCGTCACATCGATCGAGATCGTCCCGCCGAAAGGCGCGAATCCCGAGGCGATGGTGAAGTCGGTGGAAGCAATCAAGACCGCGGGTGTGGATGCGGTCAACGTTCCCGACGGCCCGCGCGCGCAGAACCGCATGGGCGCGATTGCGGTCTCGGTGCTACTGCAGCAGCGGGTCGGCATCGAGCCGGTTCTCCACTACTGCTGCCGCGACCGCAATCTCCTCGGCATGCACTCCGACCTCCTCGGCTGCGCGGCGCTCGGCGTGCGCAACCTGCTGATCATCACCGGCGATCCTCCCAAGATGGGGCCGTATCCTGAGGCGACGGCGGTGTTCGACATCGACTCGATCGGCCTCACGAACATGGTCAATCTGATGAACCGCGGCCTCGACCTCGGCGGCAATCCGTTCGGTGAGCCGACCTGCTTCACGATCGGCGTGGGCGTGAATCCCGGCCATCTCGATCTCGATCACGAGCTGCGCCGCCTCGACTGGAAAGTGAAAGCGGGTGCGGAGTACGCGATCACGCAGCCGGTCTTCGACGTGCGTCAGCTCGAGCACTTTCTCGGCCGCATCGAACATCTGAAGCTGCCGATCGTCGCCGGCATCTGGCCTCTGCTCTCGTATCGCAACGCGCAGTTCATGAACAACGAAGTGCCCGGCGTCTCGGTGCCCGACGACGTGATGGAGCGGATGCGCATCGCGAGCGACAAGGGCAAAGAGTTTGCGCTGCGCGAAGGCGTTGCGATCGCCCGCGAAACGCTCGAACGCGTGCGCGACCGCGTGGCAGGCGTGCAGGTGAGCGCGCCGTTAGGGCGCGTCGATCTGGCGTTGCAGGTGTTTGAAGGGTTGGTGGAGAACGCGCTTCAGGCGTAGTCGCGAGTAGCGAGTAGCGAGTTGCCAGGGCGGTCTCGCCTGGACGCCACGTGCGGCGCGCTCTGAGTGGCGTCCAAGGCGATGCTGCCCTGCCAACTCGCCACTCGCCACGCGCTACGCAGCGACCGCCGGCCGCCGTTTGATCACGGCAATCGAAACATCGTCTTCCGGCGGCAGCCCGCCCATGAACAGCTGCCATTCGCCGACGAGTGTTTCGACCAGCGACAGTGCGCTTGCCTCGGGGTGCCAGCTGGCGATGGTCTCGACGTAGTCGTCGCCGAACTCCCGTTCCATGCGGTTGCGCGATTCGGTGAGGCCGTCCGAATGCAGCAGCAGCCGTTCGCCCGGTGCAAGCGTGCCGTGGACGATCTCCCACGTCAGTCCGGCCTTCACGCCTAACGGATAGGCGCCGCGGCCGATGTGCTCGACGACTCGACCCTGCGTGTCGATCTTGAGCACGGGCGGATGGCCGGAGATGGTCGCGAGAAACGAGCCGTCGGGCGAGAGCAGCACGTACACGCACGAGAAGAACGAACGCGAGCCGCCGGTGCGGCAGAGGATGCGATTGAGCGACGCGATGATCGACATCGGCGACGCATCGACTTCGAGCTGCGTGCGAAACGCGGCGTGTGCGACCGCCATCACCAGTCCTGCCGCCATGCCGTGTCCGGACGCGTCGCCGAACAGCACGGCCATGCGTCCGTCGGGGAGCGGAACGAAATCGTAGATGTCGCCGCCGACCGTGTTCGCGATCCGATTGAACGCGGCGAGCTCCCATCGATCGCTGGCCGGCATCGCCTTCGGAATGAGACTCGACTGCAGGTCGCGCGCGAGCTGCAGTTCGTCGCGATATTTGAGTTTGTCGAGCAGCTCCATCGCCAGGAGCAGCGTCATCATCAGGAACGTGGCCGTGATCTCGACGAACAGCGCGACGTCGCCTTTCGAGCGGCGAAAGATCGCCGCGAGGCAGAAGAAGAAGGCGACGAAGGAGAGAAGAAAAAGAACGCGCCGGTGCGGTGCGAGCCGTTTCGCGAGGCCGTAGAAGATCGCGCTGACCGTGCGGATCCAGCGCTTGAACCGCCGCGGCTCGCGGTCGATCGAGTCGCGATGCTCGGCCATGAGCATCTTCTTCGTCTCCGGCCACTCGAGCGCATACAGCGTCGTCACGTCATTCGTCG
>JALYOB010000148.1 GCA_030857085.1 Acidobacteriota bacterium
GAGTCGAGGGATCCCCAGCCGATGGAACACGCAGTCGCCTGTTTGCAGGGGATCCCTCGACTTCGCTCGGGATGACACGCGTGGATGACACGCTTCCGCGAGCGCACTTCGACTTACAATCCGCGGATATGAAGGAACAGCGGCATCTGCGGATCCACGGAAAGGTCCAGGGAGTCGGCTACCGCTTCTACGCCACACGCGTCGCGCGACGGATGGGCCTCAAGGGGTGGATCCAGAACAATCGCGACGGCACGGTCGAGGCACTCGTCGAAGGCGAGAAGAAGTCGATCGACGAATGGATCGAGGAAATTCGCGAAGGTCCTCGCTACGCCGAAGTCACACAGATCGATTCGGAGTCGAAGGAGTTCACGGGCAAGCTCCCGGACTTTGACGTGAAGTTCTGAGATGACTGTGGAACGACTCAAGACCCTCGTTCGCGACGTGCCCGACTTTCCGAAGCCGGGCATTCTGTTCAAGGACATCACGCCGCTGCTCCGTTCGCCGGAGGCGCTCGACAGCGCGTGCGCGATGCTCGCCGAACCGTTTCGCGATCAGAACGTCACGCTCGTCGCCGGCATCGAGTCGCGCGGCTTCATCTTCGGCAGCATCGTCGCGCAGAAGCTCGGCGCCGGCTTCATCCCCATCCGCAAGCCGGGAAAACTGCCGTGGACCACGCGCCGCCACGAATACGCGCTCGAATACGGCAGCGACGTGCTCGAGATCCACGACGACGCATTGCAGCCGAGCGATCGCGTGCTCGTGATCGACGACGTGCTCGCCACCGGCGGGACCCTTGCAGCGGCCACGCATCTGGTCCGCGGCTTCGACGCCACGCTCGTCGGCGCCGCCATCGTGATCGAGCTCGAGTTTCTAGGCGGCCGGCAGAAGCTCGGCGACAACGTGCAGCTGCATTCGGTATTGCGGTACTGACGAGGCGAGGAGGAACGCATGAAGCAGATCGCAGAGTTGATCGAAGGGCAGACGCTCACGGTGATCGATCCGAACATCAACGTCCGCAGTGCCGCGCAGACGATGACCGACCGCAACATCGGCGCGGTCGCCGTCGTCGATGCAGGCCGCCTCGCCGGCATCTTCTCCGAACGCGATCTCCTCTCGCGCGTCGTCGCCAAAGGCCTCGATCCCGATGACACGACCGTCGGCGTGGTGATGTCGAAAGAGCTCGTCGTCGCCGACAAACGCGACGACGTCGACACCGCGCTCGAGAAAATGCAGGCCATCCACGCCCGCCACCTCCCCGTCGTCGACGACGGCCAGCTCGTCGGCATGATCTCCCTGCGCGACCTGCTGGAAGTGAACGACCGCGACCACCGCGCACGCGCCACGTTCCTCAAAGAGCTGGTGACGTACTCGCCGGATTACGATTCGTAGCGATCGAGTCGGCCTGTTGCCCGTTGCCAGTTCCCGCGACGTTCGCGGCTGACGACGAACTGCGCGGCAACAGGCAACTGGTAACCGGTCAACTCTTCAGCTTCAACCTCAACCCCAGCGCATCCCGCTCCACATGCACTCCCGGCGTGAGCGCGAACTCCTCGTTTCCGCCCTGCGTTCCGCCTAACAGAAGGCACAGACGCGCGAGCTCTTTGAACGAGGCGGCGTCGGCTTCGAGCACGATCTCGCCGTTCTCCTGCCGCAGCGCGAGCGGGGCGCGGGCGAGGCCTTCGAGCGCCATCATCGCCAGGTCGTAGTTCATGCTTCGTCCTCACCGCGGTAGCGCACGGAGTTGCGCTCGGTTTCCTGCAGCAGCACTTCGTACAGCTCGCCGCTCGTGATGGCGGGCGCGAGCTGCTGCCAGAAGCAGCGCGCGAGATTCTCCGCGGTCGGAATCACGTCGCGCAGAAAGTCGACGTCTTCATTGAGGTTCGTGTGATCGACGCGATCGATCACACGCTCGCGCATGATGTCCTTGAGCCGTTTGAGATCGATCACCATCCCGGTCTCGGGATCGATCTTTCCCCGCACGCTCACTTCCAGCGCGTAGTTGTGGCCGTGGCCGCGCGGGTTGTCGCATTTGTCATAGGTGCGCTGGTTCCATTCCGCATCCCGGTTCGGATTGTGCAAGCGGTGAGCAGCCGAGAACGTCAGTCGAGCCGTAACGATCATCACGACAATTATGGATGCAAAAGAGCCGCTGTACGTCGTCTGTCAGAACGGGGTGTTCACGCTCCCCGACCACCTCTTCCGCACGCTGTCGGCGCGCTCGAACGGCTTCGTCTATCTGCGGCAGGATGAAGACTCGCTGACCGTCTCCACCACCCGTCTGAACGGCGGACAGCGCCGCGTGCTGAATGCGCGGCTGCGCTCGCCGATGTTTCGCGAGGCGATCAAGCTCGGCGTCGTGAATCTCAACGACTCGATTCAGCTGATCGCAGTCGAGTGGCGCGTCAACGCAACTGCGCGAGTGCGGCGCGAATCTCCGCCTGCTGCGCAGTGAGCGTGTCGCGCAACTTCTGGAATCGCGGATCGCTTTCGAGATAGCGGAACAGCGGATTCGCGAGCACGTACGCCGCGGTCGGCTCTTTGCGATCGGCCGCTTTTTCGAGCGACTCCATCACTCCCGTCGTGTCGTTCAGGATCGCATGCACCTCGGCCGCCGACGTCCACGTCGCATCGCCGAGCTCCGCTCCCGCGAGCGCGGTCTGCAGCTCGCGCATCGCCGTCCCGCGATCGCGCTGCTCGGCCGCCATGTACGCGTTGAGCAGGTGGTATCCATACAGCGGATCGGTCGTGCCGAGTTTCTTCAGCTCGACCTCCGCCACCGTGAGTGAATGCCGCAGCACCGCAAAGCGGCCGATCTTGAGCGACAGCGCCGCGTTGTCTTCCGTCTCTTCGAGCGCGTAGTACCGCTGCTGTGCCGCATCGATGCGCCCCTGTGCCGCGAGCGCGTCCGGCTCATGCACGTTTTTGTCGCGCGCAGGCAGCGCTTTCATGCGCGCGATCGTGCGCGTGAAGCGCGGCGTGTCTCCGCATGCCACCGCATATCGCGCCACATGATTGAGCGCCTCGGCATCCCGCGGCGCGCCATGCAGCACGACGTCCCACAATGCCAGCGCCGCCGCGACGTCACCCGCGCGCATGTTCGCGCGCGCCACGATGCGCGCAGCGTCGAGGTTCTGCGGATCGAGCGTCACGACCTGCTTTGCCGCCGTGAGCGCCTCCGCGTCTTTGCCGCTCTTCGAAAACAAATCGAGCGCCGCGAGCTGCGCCGGCAAGAACTGCGGATCGGCAGCAATCGCAGCGCGCAGCGACGTCTCCGCGCGCGCGAGATCGTTCTGTGACCGCGCGACCTCCGCATCGATGAATGCATTCAGCGCTGCGTCATTCGCGAACGTGCGCGGCTGCGCCTGCATGCGTTGGGCGATGAACTGCACCAAGGTCCGGACCGGCGTCGCCGCATCCGTCATCGCCGCGCGCGCCGTCGCATGCGACTCGTCGCTGACGATGACCTCGTTCGCATTCACGCGCACGGTGAAGGTCTTCGCGCCCGTGCCGCTGTCGGCGACGCGCAACTCAGGGAAGCTGCGCAGCACTCCGACCGTCCCGGCGCGAATCGCATTCGCACGCTCGCTCAGCGACGGATCGCCCGCCTGCACGACGAGAAACACTTTCTGCGGATCCTCAGCCGTCGGCTTCGCGGGCGCGCTCGCGACAGGCGTCGTCACCGCAGCGTCGCGGCCGCGATTCGACCACCAGACATACGCGCCGCCGGCGATGATCGCGAGCACAACCGCCACTGCAATCGCCCCGAGCGCCCGTCTGCGCCGCGCCGCCGCGGCGGCGAGCGCCTCGATGTGCGCCGTCACTTCCGCCTGCGCTTCGAGCTCCGCCGTCGTCGGCTCGGGCGAGAGATCGGCGGTATCGGGCGCGGGCTCCGGCGGCACGATCGAGTACAACTTCATGCCGCCGCGCGCGCCCGCGTCGCGCATCCGCACGTTGCCTCTCCCCTCGCGCACGAACTCCTCGGAAATGAAGAGCGTGTTCGGCGTGAGCTCGCGCAGCGTGTGCAGCGCTCTCTCGAATGCCGCACCGGTCGGCTTGCCGTCTTCCAGTTCGAGATCGCCCGCATGCAACAGCATGCGGATCTGCAATGGCGCGTCGGCGTCCTGCTGCACGGGCGACAGATCGAACTCCGCCTTGCGTCCCGCTTCGAGCGCGCTGTCGACCGACGGCAGCTCCGCGACCATGCGCGTGCCGAATGGATCGACCACCTGACCGTCGAACAGATACACCGCTTCGCCGAGGATTTGCTGCATGCGCGCGGCGGCCTTGGCGGCGAGCTCCGGATCCTGCGCTGCGAGCTCGTCGTGATTGGCGACGTCGGCGATGAAGAGCAGCGAGCGGCGATTCTCCGTCACCGCCGGAACGGCCGTGGCGATCTTCCGCTCGAGCTGCGCCGCGTACGGAACCACGGAAGGCTCGACCTTCTCGATCTGATCGACCACCGCTTTCGCATCGCGATAGCGGTTGAACGGATCTTTGAACAAACAGCCGCCGAGGAGCGTGAGGATCTGGTTGTCGATCTGCGGATGGACGAGCTTCGGTGAGGGTGGATTCCCTTCCACGACCGCGCGCGCGACGTCGGTCGCGGTCGCGCCCGTGAATGGCGGACGGCCGGTGGCCATCTCGTAGAACACCACACCCATCGAGAAGACTTCGCTCTTCTCGTCGATGGTCTGCGATGCGATCTGCTCGGGTGCGAGATACGCGACCGCGCGGGCATCGCTCCCCTTCTGCTGATACGCCATCGACGTGTGCTCGCGGCGCAGCAGGTTGTTGAGGTTGATGCCGCCGAGCTTCACCTGTGCGTCGCTCGTGAGCATCACCGAGTCGCCGGCGATGTTGCCGTGCAGCACGTTCTTGATGTTGAGGTACTTCACGACGCTCGCGACCTGATACGCGATGCGGAAGAACTGCGTGCGGTCGAGCGGCGCATTCGCGACGCGGCGCATGATCGGTTGCGCGTCGACGACGTCCATCACCATCAGCAGGTTGTCGCCGACGGCGGTGATCTCCTGAATCGGAACGAGGAACGCGTGATACAGCGCGGCGGCAATGCGCACTTCGCGAATCAGCGACTCGCGCTTCGCCGGATCTTTCGGCAACTGCCGGCTGAGCAGCTTGATGGCAACGCGTTTGTCGTTGCGCGTGTCGTCCGCGAACCAGACCGAAGTGCCGGCACGTTCGCCGATGATGTACGGACCGAGGGGCGCGTTGGACGACATGCGCCGATTATAGGTTGCGCGTTACGGCCACTGCGGTGCAGGACGGCCGAACCAGATCCACGCGATGTAATCGACGAGCGGCGGCTCGCCTCCGAGCTCGCGCAGCCGCGCATTCACCTGTCCGCGGTGATACGTCGAATGCATCGGCAGTTGCAGAAAACTCTCGCTGTACGCCGGCGACTCGAGCGGGCGCCCGAGCTGTTCCGAGAAATGCGCGAGCCAGGGCATGTGCAACGTGTCGCCCGCGCGGCTCATGTCAAACGCGTCAAAGAATGCGTCCGCCTCGCCGTAGTACGCGCGAGCGTGCGCGATCATCTCGTCGACGGGCCGCTTCGCATACAGCTCATCGGGATTGATCGCGCCGCCGGACCACATCAACAGAAACGCCCGTTGCACGACGTGCAGATGCTGCATCGTGCCGCGCAGCTTCTCGTCTTCGAGCGCCGCAGGATGCGCATGCAACGCGCGCCACACTTCGGCATCGGCCCATTGCATGTGGCGGAAGAGATCACGAATGACGTCGATCGAAAGGTTCATGTGTGCAGGCTCCGGAAGGGGGATCGGTACCTCGGAGTACCTCGGAGTTCCTCGGAGTTCCTCGGGGGGATCTCGCCTCCCGGAGGTACTCCGAGGTACTCCGAGGTACCGAGGTACCGATCCCGACTCCGAGGAACTTCATCCAATGTGCAACAAATCCGCTCCGCCTTCCACCGTCTGGCCGGCCTGTACGAACACCTCGTCGACTACGCCGTCGGCGGGGGCCTGAATCTCGTTCTCCATCTTCATCGCTTCGAGAATGAGAAGGCCCTGGCCTTTGCGCACCGTGTCGCCTTTGGCGACGAGCATGCGGACGACGCGGCCGGGCATGAGCGCTTTCAGCACGCCGCCGGTGCCCATTTCGTCCTCGCGGCGTCCGCGTTTTGCGGCGAGCGGATCGATCACTTCCACTTTGACGGTCGTGCCGCCGTGGGTGATCTCGTGCGTGTTGCCGGTTGAGTGGTGCACGAGCGAGTACTGCGTGCCGTCATCGAGCCGCAGCGAGCGGACGAAGGGACCGATCTCGACGAGATCCGCTTCGATCCAGCGCTCGCCGATGCGCACGCGATAGCCGCTGCCGTGGCGCTGCACTTCGACGTCGAGCTCGCGCTCTCCTTCGCGGGCGATGAACTTCACAGGCGCCCCCGCATCGCTTCCGCACGTCCGATCTCGCGCCAGCGCGACGGCCCGTCTTCGGGCAGCTTCACGTTCTGCGCTTGCTCGAACGCGAGAATCGCCGCTGCTGCAATCGCGGCGTCGGTGTTCGTCTCCGCGCTGTCTTTCGCGAAGTCGAGCGTCGGCAGAATGCGATCGATGTAGCCGGTGTCGAAGTTCGCGCTGATGAAGTCGGGGTTGTTCATGATGAACGTGAAGAAGGGAATCGTGGTCGAGATCCCTTCGACGCGATACTCATCGAGCGCGCGGCGCATGCGTGCGATCGCCTCCTCGCGCGTCGGCCCATGCACGATCAGCTTCGAGAGGATCGGGTCGTAATACACCGGCACCGTGTAGCCGGCGTACACGCCCTGATCGTTGCGCACGCCCGGTCCCTGCGGCAGGTTGATGTAGCGAATGAGGCCGGGCGAAGGCGCGAACTTGCGCGCGGGATCTTCGGCGTAAACGCGGCACTCGATCGCGTGGCCGTTCGGCCGCAGATCTTCCTGGCGGAACGAGAGCTTCTCGCCGCGCGCGATGCGCAACTGCTCTTTCACCAGGTCGACGTTCCAGACCATCTCCGTCACCGGATGCTCGACCTGGAGACGCGTGTTCATCTCGAGGAAGTAGAACTGCCGGTCGGGTCCCATGAGGCACTCGATCGTGCCGGTCGAGTAGTAGTTGACTGCCGCCGCGGCTTTCACGGCCATCGCCCCGAGCTGCGCGCGCAGCGCTTCATCGACGACGGGCGACGGAGCTTCTTCGACCACCTTCTGATGGCGCCGCTGCAGCGTGCATTCGCGCTCGCCGACATGCACGATGTTTCCGTGCTGATCGCCGACCACCTGCACTTCGATGTGCCGCGGTGAGGTGACGTACTTTTCGGCGTAGACGGACGAGTCGCCGAAGAACGATCCCGCCTCGCTCGTCACGCGTTCGAAGGACGAGCGCAGATCTTCTTCGCGTTCGACGAGGCGCATGCCTTTGCCGCCGCCGCCCGCACTCGCCTTGATCATGATCGGGAAACCCGCTTCGCGCGCGAACGCCTCGATCTCGTCGAACGACTTGACCGGTTCGGTGAGCCCCGGCACGACCGGCACGCCCGCGGCGATCATCCGCTGGCGGCTCTCGGTCTTCGAGCCCATCGCGTCGATCGACTCGGGTGAGGGTCCGATGAACAGCAGTCCTGCATCGCGGCAGGCGCGCGCGAATTCGGCGTTTTCGGCGAGAAATCCGTAGCCCGGATGAATCGCATCCGCGCCGCTCTTTTTCGCAGCGTCGAGAATGCGATCGATGCGCAGGTAACTCTCGCGCGAGGGGGCGGCGCCGATCGGCATCGCCTGATCAGCGGAGACGACATGCAGCGCCGCACGATCGGGTTCGGAGTAGACCGCGACGGTGGGATAGCCCATCTCGCGGCACGCGCGCATCACGCGGACGGCGATCTCGCCGCGGTTCGCAATCAGCACCTTCATGGCGCCGCGCATTGTAGCCGCATCGCTGATAGCATTCGCCGCCATGACGAACGAAGCATCGACGACCGGCAGCAGCGTGGCAGAGCAGCGCACGACCATCCTTCAGAGCGTGGTCAAAACACTGCTGCTCGATCTGAAAAACGGAACCGGCGACAAGGATCGCCGCCGCCAGGTGGAAGAGTGGATGCGGACGCTCGCCGAAAAGTATCCGGAGTTCAGCATCGAGGCCGGTCTGCGCGATTACTACCTCGCCGAGGCCGGACGGCTCTCCGCCGATTTCGACAAAGCTGCCGACATCACCGAGAAGCTCACCCTCGGCCGTTCGATCGAGTCGTTCCTCGATCGCGCCGCCGACTACGAGCGCCGCATCACCGACCGCGGCTGATTCACGCGCATCGCTCGCGGCAACAAAAAAGCTCGCCTTGCGGCGAGCTTTTTTCGTATGTGCGGTGATGGTGCCCAAGGCCGGACTCGAACCGGCACGGATTACTCCACACGCCCCTCAAACGTGCGCGTCTACCAATTCCGCCACTTGGGCAGGCTGCAAAGAGCGGTACTGCGTTACTTCGAAGCCGGCGTCGCCGGCGCGGCCGGAGCCGCAGACTGTCCCGACATCACCGAGCCGCGAGGGCGTCCCTGAAGGATGCCGAGGGCGAGGCAGGTGACGACGAACGCGACAAAGAACCCGGTCGTCAGCTTGTGCAGCAGCGTCGTCGCGCCACGCGCGCCGAACGCGGTCTGCGATCCGCCGCCACCGAATGCGCCCGCAAGATCCGCCCCCTTGCCCTGCTGGACGAGGACGACGAGGATCAGAAAGACGCTGATGATGACGTGCAGAATGATGAGCAAAACGGTCATTGGTTCTCCGGTGCGCCTGCCCTAACGGGGCAGGGACGCGAATTCTTCCCGGAAATGTCCGGAAGGTCAAGTGGGAGTTGCGCAGGTGTCATCCTGAGCCGCCGGAGCCGCGAAGGACGGTTGAGGGATCCCCTGCCGACGGAGCGGGTCTCGCGCTGCATGAAGGGGATCCTTCGACCGTC
>JALYOB010000577.1 GCA_030857085.1 Acidobacteriota bacterium
GCTCCAGACCGTACGCGCCGCGGCACAACGTCTCCACGCCATGCTCGTGCACCACGAACGTATCCTCGATCCGCACGCCCATCTGCCGTTCCGGAAAGTACAACCCCGGCTCGATCGTGACGATGTCGCCGGTCTCGATGAGGTCGCGATTGTTTGCGTTCAGCGCAAAGGCCGGCTTCTCGTGAATGTCCAGCCCCACGCCGTGACCGAGCGTGTGCACGTATCCGGAGAGCGATGACGGATCGGAGCGTTGGGTTGTGTAGCCCTTCGCTTCGAACAAGTCGCAGACCAGCGCCTGATACGACGAGGCAAGCGTTCCCGGACGCATCGCGTCGCGCGCGCGGCAGAACGCTTCGTACACATCCGCGTGAATGCGCTGCAATTCACCCGGAATCGCGCCGACGCAGAACGTACGCGTCAGATCGAAAAAATAGCCGCTCGCTCTGTCCGCCGGAAAGATGTCGAGCACGATCGGCAGCGATGCGACGACGCGCGCCGACGCATCGCCGCGTGAGTGCGGCACGCCCGCATCGCGCCCCTGAGAGAGGATCGTCTCGTGATCCTCGATCATCCCCAGCCGCGCGATCTCCGCGGAAACGAACGCCTTCAGATCGCCGAGCGTGAGCGATGGCCGCCAGTCGCGCAACATCGCGCGGACGCCATCCACCACCTGCTCGGTGCGTTCGCCGACCGAGCGAATGGCCTCGATCTCCCAATCCGCTTTTCGCTTGCGCGCGAGCTGAATCAGATCCTCGCCATTCGAGCGATACACCCGAAAACCGCGCTGCTCGAGCGCTTCCACGATGCCGATGTACAGCTGCACCGGCAGATTGCCGAACAGCGCGATCGACTCGCCGCTGCCGAGCTCGCGCAGCACATTGGCGAAGAACTGCGCGTGCGCATCCGACGGGTGAGGAGCCGTGCGAAAGATCCGCTCGTGATCGAACTCGTGCGCCAGCCGCACCTCGAGCCCGGTCGCCTTCGCCTCGTCCCGCTCCATCGGATACGTGACCAGCACCGGCTCGCGATCGAGCCGCTTGATCGCATAGCCGCGCGTCACTTTTGCGCCGCGCGCAAGCCAGCGAAAAGAGGGATGCATCGCCTCGTGCATCGGCACGATCACCGTGTCGATCGCACGCTCGCGCATCAGCGCATCGAGGTCCGAGAGCATGCCGGCGTTATAGCAGACGCCGCACGGCATCAATCTCGCTTCGGCTTCGCGTGACCCGGGATGAGCAGTCTGAAGATCATGTCGTACAACATCCAGGGACACGCCGCGAAAGGGCGTGGCGATTTTCTTCCGAAGATCGCCGAGGTGATCGCGGCTGTGCGTCCTGACGTGGTCGGGCTGCAGGAGGTCCACCACCACACGCGCGTCGGCCCCATTCATCAGGGCGAGGCACTCGCGTCGCTGACCGGCTACAACCTCCAGTTCGGCCGCAGCACGATCATGGATGGCGGCGAGTACGGCAACAGCGTTCTCACGCGCGGCACCATCAAACATGCGTACACCCATCCGTTGCCTGGATCGGGCGAGCCGCGTTCGGTGCTGCAGACCGACATCGCTCTCGAAGACTTCGAGTTCACCTTCTTCGTCACCCATCTCGCCGCATGGGGAAGGCTGCTGCGGATGGCGCGCATGCGGCAGATCGCCGAGCTCGGCGACATCACCGCACGCGGCACGCTGCCGCACGTGCTGGTCGGCGACTTCAACGTTCCTCCTGCCGCGGACGAAATTCAGACGCTGCTCTCGCACGGTCATCTGCGCATGTGCGGCAATGTGAAAGAAGCGACGTTCCCGATGACGCGGCAGCGCCTCGATTACGTCTTCTGCGATCCGCGCTGGGAGTTCGTCAGCGCGGAAGTGGTGCGGCGCGGCCCGTCCGATCACTGGGCTGTCGTCGTCGAGTTGAACCTCCGTCCGGGCGGCGCATGACGGTCGCGGTTCCGGTCTGGGTCCTCATCGTCGCCGGCCTGATTCTGGTCGGCCTCGTGATCGCGCTCTGGTCGGTCAAACGCCGCCGGCGTCCGCTGCTCGACGTCGAAAGCGACAGCACGATCGAAGACCTTCTGCCGTCGATTGCCGGCCTCACGCAGGGGACCATCGTCGAAGGAAACCGGATCGAGCTGCTGCAGAACGGAGCGCTGTGGGATCGCCTCTTCGCCGACTTTGACGCCGCACGCGAGACGATTCACTTCGAGACGTTTCTCGCAAAGGACGGAGAGCTCGTGCGCCGCTTCACGAACGTGCTCGCGAAGAAGGCGCGCGAAGGCGTCGAAGTGCGGATCATGCTCGATGGCAGCGGCGGCCGCCACATCGGGAAGGAGAATCTTCGCAAGCTCCGCGACGCCGGCGCCACGGTCAACCGTTACCACGTCCTCGGCCTCGGCAACCTCGGCCTGATCAACAATCGCGATCACCGCAAGCTCTCCATCATCGACGGCCGCGTCGCCTACGTCGGCGGCCATTGCCTCGTCGATACATGGCTCGGCAATGCCGAGGACAAGCAGCACTTTCGCGACATCACCGCGCGTGTGGAAGGCCCCGTGGTGGCGCAGGTGCAGTCGACGTTCGCCGAAAACTGGATTCAGGAAACGGGCGAAGTGCCGGCGGGCGAGGAGTTCTTTCCGAAGCTGGAGCCGAAAGGGGAGACGCGTGCGCACGTGGTCTGGACGTCGCCCGAGGGGAGCCCGTCGACGCTCAAAGTGCTGCATTACCTCGCCATTCACATGGCGAAGAAGAGCCTCACGATCCAGAACCCCTACTTTCTTCCCGATCCCGACGCGCGCGACGCGCTGGTGAACGCGGTCGAGCGCGGCGTGAATGTGCGCATCATGATTCCCTCGACGAATGCGAGCGACGCGAAGATCGTCCAGCACGCGAGTCATCATCACTACGGCACGCTGCTCAAAGGGGGCGTGAAGCTGTACGACTACGAAACGACGCTTCTGCATCAGAAGGTGATCACGGTCGACGGCTGCTGGAGCGCGATCGGCTCGACGAACTTCGACGACCGCTCGTTCGAGCTCAACGACGAAGTGGCGCTGGTGACGTACGACGAGCGCATCGCCCGCGAACTCGAAGAGACGTTCGAACGCGACCTCCGGCAGGCCACCGAGGCGAAGCTGGAGCCGTGGAAGAAACGGGGCGTGGTGCACAAGCTGATCGATTTCTGCGCGTTTCTGTTCAACGAGCAGATGTGACGCGCGCGAAGCGCGGGCGCTCGGAGC
>JALYOB010000578.1 GCA_030857085.1 Acidobacteriota bacterium
CCCAACTAACCGACAACCGATAACCGACAACCGACAACCAACGACAACCGACAACCAACGACAACCGACACCCGACAACGACCACGAACCGATATAGTTCGCCCCAACTGAGGAGAACCAACAATGTCCGATACACGCTGGACTGACATGGCCGCGGTGCTGGAGCGGAACGCGGATGAGATCGTGCGGGAGTGGGTGCGGCTGCAGCAGGAGGATCTGTCGCTGCGCAACAATCTGCTCAAGCCGCAGGAGCTCGAGCAGCAGTGCCGCGAGTTCTTTGCTGCGTTCGTGCGCGCGGTGCGCGCCGGCGGGGAGGACGTGACGCATTCCGACACATGGGCGTCCGTGCGCGAACTGCTCTCCGGCATCTCGCGGTCCCGCGCGCGGCAGGGCTTCACGCCGACCGAGACGGCCACGTTCGTCTTCTCACTCAAGCAGCCGATCTTCAACGTCATTCGCGACGCCTTCCGCGGCGACGACCAGGCGTCGCACATCTGGTCCGTCACCTCCGCGCTCGATGCGCTCGGGCTGTACACCGCCGAGACGTATCAACGAGGGCGCGAGGAAATCATCGCGCGGCAGCAGCAGGAACTGCTCGAGCTCTCCACGCCCGTCGTGCAGCTGTGGGAAGGCGTGCTCGCACTGCCGCTCATCGGCACGCTCGACAGCGCGCGTACGCAGGTGGTGATGGAAAGCCTGCTGCAGGCGATCGTCGAGAAAGGCTCCGCGATCGCGATCATCGACATCACCGGCGTTCCGGTGGTCGACACGCTCGTCGCGCAGCATCTGCTCAAAACCGTGGCCGCGGCGCGCCTCATGGGCGCGGACTGCATCATCAGCGGCATCCGTCCGCAGATCGCGCAGACGATCGTCCACCTCGGCGTCGAGATCAATGACGTCATCACCAAGGCGACGCTCGCCGATGCATTCGCGATTGCTCTGAGGCGCATCGGCCTGCAGATCACACGCAAACCGCAGCAGCAACAGCAGCGCAACGAAACGGCGGCGGAGTAAGCCATGGAGCGCATCCCGATCCTGAAGATGGGGAATCTGCTCCTCGTCTCGATTCAGGTGGACATGGACGACCGCACCGCGCTGCAGCTGCAGGACGACCTGACCAGCGCGATCGTGAAGCATCGCGCGTCGGGCGTGCTGATCGACATCTCGTCGCTGGACGTCGTCGATTCGTTCATCGGACGGATGCTCGCGAACACCGCGGCGATGGCGCGCGTGCTCGATGCGCAGACGGTCGTCGTCGGCATGCAGCCGTCGGTCGCGATCACGCTCGTCGAGCTGGGCCTCTCACTCAAAGGCGTGCGTTCGGCGCTGAACGTCGAACGGGGCATGGAGCTGCTGCAGAAACTGGCGCAGAACCCGCGCGAACTCGAGGATATGGAAGCGCCGGATGCGCGTCGCGAAGAGTGAAACCATGTCGGTGCGCACCGCCGGAGAGGTGGTGAGCGTGCGACACGTCGTCCGCAAGTGGGCGATCGAGCTCGGCCTGAGCCTGGTCGAGCAGACGAAGGTCGTCACCGCGGCGAGCGAGCTCGCGCGCAACATGGTCGACTACGGCGGCGGCGGAACGCTGCAGCTCGAGTCGCTCGACGACGGCATTCGCAAAGGTCTGCGATTGACGTTCGAAGATCAAGGTCCCGGCATTCCGGACATCGACGCCGCACTCCGCGACGGTTTCACCACCGGCTCCGGCATGGGCCTCGGCCTCGGCGGCTCGAAGCGTTTGTCGAATGAATTCGAGATCCGCTCGGCGCCCGGCCAGGGGACGCGCGTTTCGATCGTGCGCTGGAAAGGGGCCGCATGACCCGCATCGGACGCATCGTGCGCGTCACCGATGCGAGCGAAGTCGCGAGCGCGCGGCGCATCGCGCGCCAGTGCACCGAGGCTTTGCGGCTGAGTGAGACGGCGGCGGGGAAAGCGGCGCTGCTCGCGACGGAGCTGGCGACGAACCTCGTCAAACATGGCGGCGGCGGATCGATTCTGCTCGGCTCCGACTTTGAAGATGATGGCGCGCTGATTCTCATCGCGATTGACAAAGGCCGCGGGATTCAGAACGTGAACCTCGCCATGCGCGACGGCTTCTCGACCGCAGGCAGTCCCGGCACCGGCCTCGGCGCGATTCGCCGCGCGGCATCGCAGTTCGACGTGTACACACTTCCGGATCGCGGCACGGCCGTCTTCTGCCGCATCGAAGACGAGGTGACGCGTGCGCCGCGGCTCGATGCTCCTTCGCGTGTGACGGTCGGCGGCATTTGCGTGCCGCTGCCCAGCGAAGAGCAGCCGGGCGATGCGTGGATGTGGACTCCGTCGCGCGACGGCGCACTGATCGCGGTCGCGGACGGACTCGGACATGGCGACGCGGCAGCCACGGCGTCGACGGCGGCGGTGCGCGTCTTCGCCGAACGTGCGGAAGAACCGCTCGAGGCGATGATGCAGGACGCGCACGGCGCATTGCGGCCGACGCGCGGCGCGGCGGTCGGCATTGCGCGGATTCATGCGACGCACGGCCGGCTCGACTTCGCCGGGGTCGGCAATATCGCTGGTACGATTACCGACGACGAAAGCGCGCGGCGCGTCGTTTCGCTCAACGGCATCGTCGGCCACGAAATGCGAAAAGTGCAGACCTTTTCCTATCCCTGGACGGCGTCATCGGTGCTGGTGATGCAGTCGGATGGCGTGTCTGCGAACTGGAACGCGTCGGCGTATCCGGGGCTCCTGCAACGCGAGCCGGCGCTCATCGCGGCGGTGATTTATCGCGATTACTGCCGCGGTAACGACGATGCGACGGTGGTCGTGGCGAAGGCCTCCTGATGGCGCTCGTTCCGCTCTCGTCGATCTCGCTGCACTTCGAGTACGACCTGGTGGCGGCTCGCCGCCGCGCGCGGCAGATTGCGGCGCTCCTCACCTTCGACGAACAACAACAAACCCGCATCGCTACCGTCGCCTCGGAGATCGCGCGCAATGCGCTGCGGTATGCGGGCGGCGGGCGGATCGAGTTCGGCGTCGACAGCCGCAACGGCGCGCAGTCGCTCACGCTGACGGTCAGCGATCGTGGTCCCGGCATCGAGAATCTCGATGCGGTATTGAGCGGCCGCTATCAGTCGAACACCGGCATGGGCATCGGTCTGGTCGGCGCGCGCCGGCTGATGGATGACATGCAGATCAACACCGCGCCGGGCAAAGGAACGACGGTCACGCTGCGCAAGGTGCTGC
>JALYOB010000149.1 GCA_030857085.1 Acidobacteriota bacterium
GTGCATGTCATTGCAGGCACATGGGAGGGCCACAATGGACCGGTCACGCCATTGACGGACGTCTTCCTGTCCTATGTGACGTTGAGCGGCGGTGCACGCATGACCCTTCCCGCGCCGCGCACAAAGAACGTCTTCTTCTATGTGGTGCGGGGCACTGTGCGCGTCAGCAGCACAGAAGTTTCTGCAATGCACCTCGTCGAATTCGACGACGACGGCGACAGCATCGACATTGAAGCGTCCAGCGACGCGCTGGTGCTATTCGGTCACGCCACGCCTTATGACGAGCCTGTGGTCGCGCATGGACCGTTCGTCATGAACACACGGGAGGAAATCATGCAGGCCATTCGCGATTATCAGGCGGGGCTGTTCGGTTAAAACGCCAGCCGCACAAAGGCCTCCGGTCCGCGGATGGTCATTTCGATCGAGCCGCCGAGGTCTGCTTGCGCGACGTCGACGGTGAGATTGAAGTAATTGTAGGCGGCGCCGACACCGATCCAGCGCACCGGCCGGTATTCGAGTCGCGCGCCGCCTGTCAGAGCGCGTCCGGTGTAATCCTGAATCGTCACGCGCGGCAATGTCGCCGCATTTGCCTCGAACAGAAGGTGGTCCGTGAATGCGAACCGCGCCTGCACGCCGCCTAACGCGACCGGCACGTCCGTCTCCGCGCTCTGCGTCACAGTGATCGATTGTCCCGGGCGCACAGCGGTGACGCTCGCATCGAGCGACAGTGCGGCCACGCCGAGACTGATGCCGAATCCGTCGCGCCGTCCGCGCCGCGCCCAGTACGTGTACGTCGCGCTCGCATAATCGAGATCGAACTGCGTCGTCACTTCGGCATTGACCGGATAAACCTCGTCGCGAAAGGTGATGTTGCGATTGATCTGCTCGAAGCCGCGGCGCGGCGCGGAAAAATAGGTGGCGGCGAGTTCATGCCGCGCGAACGGCCGCCACTGCAGACCGTATCGCTGCAGCGTCCGCTTTTCCTCGAGGCCGAGGTCGTTTTCGAAATTGACCAGCGTGCCGGTGCCGGTGGCGTTGTCCGGATCGATGCGCACGTCCGTCACGAAATTCGACGGGGCCGACGCGCCGGTGAGGCTGAAACGCGGAAAGAGCGGGCTCTCCTGAGCCGCGAGCGGAAACGCGAACAGAACGAGCAGGAGCAGTCGTCGCATACGTCCGGCAACGGATTCATTTCTCTTGCCGCTTTGTGTGGTATCCCTCCGCCATGAATCCGACGCGACTGTATCTGGTGCGCCACGGCGCGACGCAGCTGACGGCCGAGGATCGTTTTTCCGGCGCAACCGGCGTCGATCTCTCCGACGACGGCCGCCGGCAGGCCTCCCTCCTCGGCGAAAGGTTGCGGCGCGAACCGCTGACCGCCGTCTACAGCAGCCCCCTCTCGCGGACGATGGAAACCGCGCACCTGATCGCCGGCCCGTGCGGATTGACGGCGGTGCCCATCGATGGATTGCGGGAAATCAGCCACGGACATTGGGAAGGATTGACGCGCCGCGAAGTGGAAGAGCGCTACGCCGACGAGTACGCGGCGTGGGAAGAGGATCCGTTCACGTTCGCGCCGGAAGGCGGCGAGTCGGGCGTGGCCGTGCTCGCGCGAGCCTTACCCGCCATACGTGAGATCGTGACTCGGCACCCCGGCGAACGCGTGCTGGTCGTGTCGCACAAAGCAACCATCCGCCTCATTCTCAGCAGCATTCTCGGATTCGACGAACGTTCCTATCGCGACCGCCTCGACCAGGCGCCCGGCTGCCTCAATGTGGTCGATTTCCGCTCCCCTGTGCACGCACGCCTGATGCTGTTCAATGACACGTCGCATTATTCGGAACGCCCGCGCGTTGCGACACAGAGTTTGTCGAAGTGGTGGGATGAGAGGTAGGTGGGGTGTTGGTTGTGGGTGTTGTCGGTTGTCGGTTGTCGGTTGTCGGTATAGGGGTTGTCCGTTATCCGTTGTCCGTTGAGGGTGCTCTGCAGTCAGACATCGCACTGAACGGACAACGGACAACGAAGAACCGACAACCGATAACCGACAACCGACAACCGCCACCTAAACCGGCTGGCGATGACACGCCGTACACTTGCCCATGACCGGTTCAACGCGGTCGCCCTGTTTCCATGGAGGCAGACCGCCTCCGTCAATGCCGCCTCATATCCCTTCGGGGTATTGAACGAAGTGGCCGTCGGCGAAGACGATGTCTTGTGCGACAGTCGTAATTGCGCCGGGGCGGATGTCTTTCTGGAAGCGGCGATCGGCGCCGGCGGCCTGAATCACATAGCCCTTCGCATTATGCTGAATGCGCAGTGGCGTTCCCCATGCGTCTTCGCGCGCCAGCTTCCGGACGCGCGCGTCTGCGGCTTTGTTGTCGCCGGCCACCATCGATTCGAATGCACTTCCCCACTGAATCACGGTTGCCATCGTGCGTTTCTGACGCGCACGATTCATCGCTATGTACAAGTCTGTCACTACAGCGACGGCGACCCAGGTGAACATGACCACGACGGCGGTGATCATCAGCGAGGGCACAGCGCGTTTGATTCGCATGTCTCTTCGACGCGCCCACCTCGCGAAGGTTGCGTAAGGCCGTTGTCCGTTGTCCGTTGTCCGTTGAGGGCGATCTCAGCGACGAATCACCTTTAACGGACAACGGAGAACGGACAACGCCTCACAAACTCACCATCGTCCGAAGAAGATCAGCAGCAGCGTCGCCATGACGGCGAGTCCGCCGATGAAGGGGACGAGGCGGTCGAGGCTCGCGGACGAGTGCTGCAGGGCAACCATTTGTTTGTTGCGCATGCCGCCTCGTCTGCGCGACGAACGTGCCCACGTGCGGCGCTGCACGCAAATGGCTGGATCGCCGCGAGTTGCACCGGAAATCGGGCAAAAACTCACGCGCGCGTCCGCGTCCGAAACCCGCGCAAACGTTCAGATTGCGAACACGCTCGGGTCACGGTTGCGGCGCAATGCGCGTGACCTTCACCGCCGTCCCATAACAAAGCACCTCGGTCACTCCCTGCATGACTTCCGTCGCGTCGTATCGCACGCCGATGACCGCATTCGCGCCCATTGCACCCGCATGGTCGAGCATGAGGCGGAACGCCTCGGCGCGTGTTTTTTCGCAGAGCTCCGTCAGGAGGGTGATGTTGCCGCCGACGATCGTCTGCAGACTCGCGCCGAGCGTGCCGAGGATGGAGCGCGAGCGGACAGTGATCCCGCGGACGACGCCGAGGGAACGCTCGATCTGATAGCCGTCAATGGTGAAACTGGTGGACGTCATGTGCTCGATCATGACGTGAGGATACAACCGGGCGTCTCATCGCCCCCACGCGCCCATCTGCTCCCAGACGCTCGCCATGCGCGGCTCGGATGTGCCGGCATGCGCGCGTTTCCGCGGTGCCGACGCCAATGCAGCGGCGATTGCGGGGACGACCTCGGGAGTACGCGGCGCGAGATCGGCTTCGTGATCCTGGAGAAAACGGGTACTGACCAATCCTTCTCGAAACGCGGGATGGGAAACCACGCGCCGCAGCCACGAGACGTTCGTTTTCGTTCCGAGAATCACGTAATCGCGAAGGGCACGCGTCAGACGGTCAATGCAGGTCTCACGATTTTCCGCATAGCAGATCAATTTCGACAGCATCGGATCGAAGCTGACGCTGATTTCCGTTCCGCGCATGACGCCTGCGTCGACGCGCACGCCCGGCCCGGTCGGCTCCACATAATGCGCAATCGTTCCCGACTGCGGCAGAAAACGGTCGTCCGGATCCTCGGCGTAGATGCGCACTTCCATTGCGTGGCCGCGCTGCCGTAACTGCTCCTGGGTCCACGGAATCGGATTGCCGCGCGCGAGCTCGAGCTGCGCATGCACGAGATCGACGCCCGTCACGAGCTCGGTCACCGGATGTTCGACCTGCAGACGCGTGTTCATCTCGAGGAAGTAAAACTCCCCTTCCGGCGTGACGATGAACTCCACCGTTCCGGCATTGCGATACTCCACCCCTGCCGCAGCGGCGATCGCCGCCTTGGCCATGCGCTGACGCAATTCGTCTGAGTAGCGCGGCGCGGGCGTTTCTTCGACGACTTTCTGATGGCGGCGCTGTACGGAGCAATCGCGTTCGTACAGATGAATGACGTTGCCGTTGCCGTCTCCGAAGACCTGAAACTCGACGTGCCGCGGCTCTTCGATGTAGCGCTCGAGCAGCAGACGCGCGTCGCCGAATGCTTTGGTGGCCTCGCGCGCGGCGGATTCAATCGCCGCCTGCAGTTCGCTTTCGGCGCGAACGATCTTCATCCCCTTGCCGCCGCCGCCCGCGGATGCTTTGACCAGCAGCGGAAAGCCGATTTTGAGCGCCTCGGCTTTGAGGGTTTCGAGCGACTGATCTTCGCCGTCATAGCCCGGCACGACGGGGACGCCAAGGGTTTGCATGAGGCGGCGCGACTCGGCTTTGGAACCCATGGCCGCGATCGAAGAGGCTTTGGGGCCGACGAACACAATGCCTGCGTCATCGCACGCCGCTGCGAGCTCGGCGCGTTCGGACAGGAATCCGTAGCCGGGATGCAGTGCGTCCGCGCCGCTTCTGCGCGCGGCGTCGATCACTTTGTTGACGTCGAGATACGTCGCGCGCGCGTCGCCTTTGCCGAGGGAGACGGCCTCGTCGAAAAAGCGGCGGACGTAGCGGACGTCGTCGTCTTCTGCATGCGCGAGCACAGAGCCGATGCCGAGCTCGCGGCACGCGCGGGCAATGCGCACGGCGATTTCGCCGCGATTGGGAACGATCAGTTTTTCAATGGTGTGCATTGGTCCTTCGCTCAGCCGCTCATCCGGCCTTCGGCCACCTTCTCCCCGCACGCGGGGAGAAGGGCAACGACGGTCTCCCCTCGCCCCGCCTGCGGGGAGAGGGTGGCGCGCAGCGCCGGGTGAGGGGCCTTACCCTTCGTCACTGCGTAACCCACGGCGCCAGCCGCTTTTCCAGGAACGCCTTCATCCCTTCCTGTCCTTCTTCGGAAACGCGGCGCGTGGCGATTGCGTCGATCGTGTATGGCACCGCGTCGATGAGGTCATGCGAGGCGACGTGCGTAATGAGTTTTTTGCACTCGCGCACTGCCTCCGGTCCGGACGTGCGCAGTTGCGTCACGGTGTCATACACGGCCGCGTCGAGATCCTTCTCCGAATCTTCAATGCGATGCACGAGACCGATGCGCAATGCGCGCTCGGCATTGAAGCGTTCGCCGGTGAGGAACAGCGCCCGCGCGTGCGTCTCGCCGATTTTCGCGATGACATACGGCGAGATTACCGCCGGCAGAATCCCGAGTTTCACCTCGGACAATCCGAACTGCGTGTCGCGCGTGGTGATCGCGATGTCGCACACCGAAACGAGGCCGACGCCGCCGCCGATCGCCGCGCCCTGAATGCGGCCGACCACCGGCAGCGGGCATTCGTTGATGAGCGCGTACATCTTCGCGAGCAGCGATGAGTCTCGGACGTTTTCGTCGCGCGTGTACGACACCATGCGCGACATCCAGTTCAGATCCGCGCCCGCGCAGAAGTTGCGGCCGGTGCCCTTGAGCACGACCGCGCGCGAGGAGCTCGTGTCGATGTTCGAGAAGACGTCGATCGCCTCGGCGATCAGTTCGTCATTGAACGCGTTGTGGACTTCGGGACGCTGGAGGGTGACGGTGAGGACGCCGTTCGCGTGCTCGACCAGGAGGGTTTTGTACGCCATGCGGCGCGCATTGTACTTGGCGGGAGCCGGAGGAGTTCCTCGGAGGAAAACCACCCGAGGAACTCCGAGGTACTCCGAGGAACTCCGAGGAACTAATCTACTTGCCCACGCTGTGGCGGCGGGCGCCGGCGGCGTTGCCGAATCGCGGGGTGAACGTGTACGACGAATCGGTGCCCGCGTTGCCGGCCTGCTCGAGGCGCAGGGTCATCGCGTTGGGAACGGTGGTGACGTTCGCGTCGATCGTGAGCGTGCTGTTCGCCGGAACGTCGAGCGTCTTGTTGACGCCGTTGCCGGTGAGCGTCGCGCGCACGGGCGTGTCGCGAGTGGTGATGGTGACGGTGACCAGGCCGGCCTTCGTCACGTTGAACGTGAAGTAGTCGACGTCGGTCGCGCTGCAGATGCCGCCGCGCACTTCCTGTCCGGAGACGAGGCCGCCGGTGGCGTTCGCGGGCGTGTCGTTCGTGCTGTTGGTTTCCTGCGGGTCGCGGCACGGCAAGGCCGCCGCGCCTGCATCGGCGGACGTGACGAGTACCGCGGTCTGCGGTCCCTGGTTGATCTTCGTGCCGGTCACGACCACGCGATAGTTTCCGGGAGGCGCGTTCGGGATCTCGACCATCTCCACGTTGTCGACGGTATTGACGCCCTTGGTCGCGTTGTCGCGGAACGCATCGCGGTTCAGCACCCACGGCAGGAACGTGCTGCCCGCGGGGCCGACGACCTTCAGATCGAGATCATTGACCAATGCCTTGGCGGAAATGTCGTCGCCGCCGAGGAACGGAATGGCCGGATCAGGCCAGTTGAGAACGAAGCGAAGATTCTGCGCCTGCGATCCGGTGACGACCACCGGCACTTCGAACGACTGTCCCTGCGAGAAGGTGAAGTTGCGAATGCGCGTTCCCGTCCCCTGGTCGGCGATGAGCGCGTCGATCGAAGCCTTCGCATTCACGAGGCCGAAGCCGAACGTGTAGTCGGGGCCGGGATTTCCGAGGTCGGTCGCGCCGGCGATGATGAGCGCCTTGAGCTGCGCGGGCGTCGGGTTCGCGCCGGCGAACATCTTCCGCCACTGCTCGGTGATCAGCGCCGCGATGCCGGTGACGCTCGGCGACGCCTGCGACGTGCCGTTCATGCGGCCGTAGGAGTTGTTGGGAAACGAGGAGAGGACCTGGTAGCCGCGCGCGACGACGTCGGGTTTGACGCGGCCGTCGCGGGCCGGACCACGCGAGCTGAAGTTCGTGATGTCGAGCTGCGGATTGAGCGTCGTGATCGCACCGACGGTGATCACGTTCTTCGCGCTGGCGGTCACGCCGATCGTGTTGTACGGAAGGTCGACCTGGTGGCGTACGGCCTCGCAGCCGCCGGCGCAGCTGGAGGGGCAGTCGGTCCCGCTGCCGTTCTTCGAGTAACACCAGAGCTTCCCTTTGACGGTGTCCCCTTCGTCGTCGACATGCAGGTGCTCGGAGAACTCGCTCGAGAACGAGACGCCGTCGCCGTCATTGCCCGCCGAGTGCACGAAGAGCACGTTGCGGTCATTCGAAATCTGGTCGAGAACGGCCGTCGTCGTCAGCTCGTACGCGCCGTAATACTCCTCGGAATCGAGCCACACCGGAATGCCGTCTTCGGTCGTCCATCCGAGGACGTAACCCCATGAGTTGTTGTCGGCGACGATGCCGAGCGGCGAAAGCTCTTTGTCCTTGTCTTTCAGCCAGTCGCTCTTGCACGTGTTGGACGGGCTCTTGACGCAGAACTGATAGACGTGCGAGGCGGGCGCCATGCCTTTGGCCTGCGGATTCACGCCGGCCGCGCCGATGGTGCCGGCGACGTGGGTCGCATGCTGTTTGTCGCTGGTCGTGCCGCCGGTCGCGCGAACGGTGAAGCGGCCGCCCTGAAACTCGACGTGATCGGCCTGTCCTTCCGCGAGCTCGAAGAGCGAGACGGCGACACCGTTGCCGGAGAGGTTGTACGGCGCGGCCAGCACTTCCGTGACGTGCTCGATCTGCGCGCTCACAGCGTTATCCGATTTGACGCGCCAGTTGTGCACGCCGGCGATGGTGAGCACGCGCTGATCTGCGGCCAGCGGCTCGAGCAGATGCGTCGGGATGCGCGCGGTGAGGCGGCGGCTCGGCGAGTAGCCGAGGGTGAAGGGATCGTCGAGTGCCCCGCCCGCTTCGAGAATCGCGGCGCGCGCTTCGTCGAATGCGACGTCGCTCTGGAAGATCACCTGCACGTCGGCGTACGCTTTGCCGCTCGCCGCTTCGTGAATCGCGGACGGC
The DNA here is from genome assembly GCA_030857085.1 of Acidobacteriota bacterium. Lineage (GTDB taxonomy): Bacteria > Acidobacteriota > Thermoanaerobaculia > Gp7-AA8 > Gp7-AA8 > QHVT01. The sequence goes on from JALYOB010000149.1 coordinate 8,007, forward strand.
GCGAGCTTCATGCGCGTCGTGAGCGGTTCGACCGAGGTGATGCGCGCGTCCTGGAGGTCAGCGCCCGCACGAACGCGAGCGAGATACCGTCCATCGGAGAGCGCGTGACGGATGACGATGCCGCGCGATGCGAGGTCCGCGCGATCGGCATCGGTCAGAGGCTCGGCCGGATGAACGATCATCGCGGGATCGAGACGCTCCGCGCGGCGAAGGCGTCCGATCGACTCCTCGCCATCTGCAGCGAACACGGAAGTGGTCAGGAGAATACCGAGCAGCAGAGAGAAGAGTCGACGCATGAGAGATTTTCCGTTCCTTGATCGCCTGAATTGGTGCCCGAGGTCGGACTCGAACCGACATGAGGGTTGACCTCGGCAGATTTTGAGTCTGCTGCGTCTGCCATTTCGCCACTCGGGCCACTGCGTACCGCGACTGCTACTGCACCATTGTCTGCTGCGCATCCTGCCACCGACGAGCGCAGGTGTGAAGCTCGTCGTCGGTGAGAATGCGGTTGGTCGACTTGGCTAACTGGAAAATCTCTTTTGCAAGCGCTTCCTGCTGAGGATATCCGTTCGCGTCGAGCCAGTAGATGACGTTCGACAGACCGGACATCGGTCCGACATCGATCACCTGGCTGAGACCGAACATTCCCGCGGGAACGCCGGAGTAAACGCGATCGGCAAGCCAGTCACTTCCCTTTTTCTTCGCTTTGACGATCGCGGCGGCGTGAACGCCGGTGCCGGTGCGGAAAGCGTCGCGGCCAAAGACGGGGTATCGATCGGCGAGCGGCACGTTCGTCACGCGCGTCACGTGACGGACGTACTCGGGCAGCATGGTCAGGTCGTTGTCGATCCAGCCCATGAGTTTGAGGTTGACCATGAGGAGGTCCATCGGCGTGTTGCCGACG
>JALYOB010000015.1:0-1160 GCA_030857085.1 Acidobacteriota bacterium
TCGCCGCACTCCATATCACTGCGCGTACATTTCGATCATGCGCGCGATGGCCCGCGCGCACACATCGCAAAACCCCACATCATCCCGCGTGAACATGATGCAATCCGCCTCGGGCCGGTAGAGACCTTTCGCCTCATACCCCGCCCCTTCGAATGCACCGACGCGGTTCGCGTACTGTTCTGCGCCCAACGTCTTCGTCTCCCATGCTTCCTCGCGGCGGAACAGCTCGTCCATCTGCGTTTCGGGGACGTTCGACTCGCGCAGCTTGCGTCGCTCCGCCTGGTACTCGCGCTGATGGGCCTCGAAGGCTTCCTTGTTCCACGGAGTCGGCAGCGGCGTGCCGGGCGTGACCAGCTCCATCCATTTCGGATGCGCGCCGTTCGCGGTCAGGTTCGGCTCCCACGGTTCGGGATGCTCAGCGCCGCCGGTGGCGTAGGCGACGTCGGAGGTGTAGTACTCGTCGCCGAGGCCGGCGAAATGGTGGCCGAACTCATGGACGAAGACGTATTCGGCGTAACCGGTATCCACCGCCGCCGTCGCCTGATCGGCGAAGATCCCGCCGCCGCCGTACTGCTTCTCGTTCACCAGAATCTCGAGAAAATCGTACGGCGCCGACGCGGCGGCATCGCGCATCGCGCGGTTGTCGAGCGTCAGCACGTAACGCTCCGAATCGAAGATGTTGTACTGCACGCCGGTCGTGGTGCGGCGATGGTCATTCGTGCGCGGACGATGCACGCCGCTCTGCGCCGACGGCAACTCCAGCACGCGCACGTTGAAATCATTCCTGTGCGACTTGAACGGCTCGGTCGCGAAGAGACGTCCCACCAGCCGCTCGACATCCTTACGCAGCTTCGGCGTCTCGGCCTGCGTGTAGCCCTCGCCGATCACGAGCAGATCGACTTTCTGCGACGCGGGACCATTGTCGAGATACGACCAGACGCGGCCTGCCGGCTTCACGTCGGACGGATTGACGAAGCGCGAGTTCGGATCGATGACCGTCGACCAGATCTGCTGAAACGCGTTCTGCGCGTCGCGCTTTTTCAGCACCACCTGCACCGGCTTCTTCGGCCACGGAAAACGGAGCGACTCGTGAAACGTACCCGGCCGCTCTTTCGACTCCGGCGTCGTTTCCCATTCGCCATAGACCGAGGCGAATCCGC
>JALYOB010000015.1:1170-17392 GCA_030857085.1 Acidobacteriota bacterium
GCTGATTGGTCGTGCGATCGATCACTTCGAAGTAGTACTTGCCGAGGTTCGAAGTGTCGATGAGACGGGTGCGGCTGCCCGGCCACGGGCCGTCCGCAACGATGCGATCGAGCGCGAGCACCTCGTCGCCTTTGGGCGTCGACGTGTGGAAGTAATCGACGCGCATGGTCTTGTCGAGGAACGCGTCGTCGAACTGCGCGGCGGTCATCGGAAGCGCGGCGAGACAGAGGAAAACGAGCGTGCGGAGGCGCATGGCGCGGATTGTAGGATAGGACTCGATGAAGCCGTTGCCGCGCGAGCTCGCGGTTTTCCTTTTATTTTGCGCGCTCACGGCCGTCATGACGTGGCCGCTCGTTGCGCATCTCGGCGACGTGCTGCCGCATCCGCACGATCCCGCGATCAACACCTGGATTCTCGACTGGGATCTTCACGCGCTGCTGCATCGCGGCGTGCCACTGTTCGACGCGAACATCTTTCATCCGGAAAAAGACACGCTGGCGTACAGCGAGAATCTGATCGGCATCGCCATCGTGCTGCTGCCGCTCAAACTCGCGGGCGTCACGCCGATCGCGATCTACAACATCGCCACGCTGCTGGCGTTCGCATTGAGCGGCTACGGCGCGTACGTGCTCGCGCGGCTGGTGACGCAATCGACCGGTGCATCGATCGCGAGCGGGATCTACTTTGCCTTCTTTGCCTTTCGCCTCACCCACCTCACGCATCTGCAGCATCTCTGGGCATGCTGGCTGCCGCTGATGCTGGCGGCGCTGCTCTGGTTTGCGCGCGAGCCGAACGCGAACCGCGCAACGCTGTTCGCGATCGCGTTTCTGATGAACGGCCTCACGAACCTGCACTGGCTCGCGTTCGGGAGCGTGGCCATTGCGATGACGTTCCTCGTCGTGGCGCGGCGCGATCGCCGCTACTGGATCGGCGGCATCGCCGCGTTCGCGATCGCGAGCGCGCTCCTCGTGCCGGTGCTGCTGCCGTACAAGCGGGTGAGCGAACGGTTTTCGTTTCGCGGCGACGTGAATGAGACGCGCCAGTATTCGGCCGAGCCCCGCGACTGGCTGATCTCGAGCGTCAACAGCCGCTGGTACGCAGGTCCGCTTGCGCGTCCGTCCGTCAATCCGGAACGGTGGCTTTTCCCCGGCGCGCTCGTGTTGCTGTTCGCTGCGATCGGCCTGATGCGCAGCGATCGCATCACTGCCATCGCACTGCTCTGGATCGCCCTCGGATTCATCGGCTCCCTCGGCCTCAACTTCGCGTTCGGACGCTTGCTGTTCGAACACGTGCCTCTGTTTCGCGGCATCCGCGCGCCTGCGCGATGGGCGTTCATCGCGTACAGCGGGCTGGCGCTGCTCGCCGCGTGCGGCATCGCGCGATTGCCGCGGCGATTGCACGTTTTTGTCTGTGCCGCGTTGTTGATCGAGCTGCATGCGGCGCCGTTGCTTTTTTACAACGTGGTGCCGGAGGCGCCTGTCTATCAGTTCCTCGGTTCCTCGGAGTTCCTCGGAGTTCCTCGGAGTGGGGCTTCCTCCGGGGAACTCCGAGGAACCCGAGGAACTCCGATCGTTGAATTACCCCTCACCCAGGAAGACCAATACGAGTACCTCCTCCGCTCGACCACGCACCATCGTCCGATGGTCAACGGCGTCTCCGGATTCACGCCGCCGCATTTCGCGGAGCTGGTCTCGCTCGCCGACACGCCGAAGTTTCTGCCGCGTCTCGAGGAGCTCGGCGTGACCACCGTCGTCGTGCATGGCGATCGCGTTTCCGATGCGACGCGCGAGTGGCTGCGCGCGCAACCGCTGAAGCTCATTCGCCGCTTCGACGCGGCGGTGGACGGCGACTTTGTGTTCGCCACGCGCAGACATCCCGACTACGCCCGCATCGACGCAGATGCGCAGCAACGCGAGAACCTCGCCCGCTTCCTCGCACATGAGCCGGTGCGCAGCGACGACACGTTCGGCTACGTCGAATCGCCCTCGCCGAATGGACGTGTACGCGGAAAGCTGCGCGTTGCGGGATGGGCACTTTCGCCGTGGGGAGTCAACGAAGTGCTGCTCCGTTTCAGAAACGGAAACATCGTCGTGGCGGCCGATCTGGTGCCGCGTAACGACGTCAGCGCGCTCTATCCTTGGTATCCGCGCACAACGAGAGCGGGCTTCGTCAAAGAATTCGACGCGCCTCCCTTCGCCGGCGATCTGGTGGTCGAGATCGTCGATGGACGCGGACGGCGCAAGCGGTTGGGCAACATCTGGTTCAGCTGGGAGCGGTGATGATGCGATTCCTCCAGGCAGTGGCGCTCGCCCTCCTTGCGAGCGGAGCGTTCGCGCAGGATTTCGGCGAGCAGATCACCGTTTCGCGCGTGCTCATCGACGTGCGCGTGACGAAGATCGACGGCGAGCCGATCACCGACCTCACCCCTGCCGACTTCACCATCACGTTAGGCGGCAAGCCGGTGGTGATCGAGTCCGCGACCTGGACGAACGACACGCAACGCAACGTTGCCGCAATCGCTGACGACCGGACCGAGGAAAACACGCTCGACGCACGGACGCGGGTGCAGCCGGGCCGCACGATCGTCGTTTTCGTGCAGACCGATTTTCAACGCGAGCCGCTGCGCATTCGCGGGCAGATGAATTTCCAGACCTGGGCCGAACAACTCCTGGGCATGTTCGAGCCGGACGATCGCGTCGCCGTCTTCTCGTTCGACTCCCATCTCAAGTTCCGCTCCGACCTCACCAACGACAAAGAAGAAGTCGCGCAGGCGATTCGCGCCTCGCTCGGCATCGACAATCCGCCGCCGCCGCGCGTGGTCGCCGAGCCGTCGCTCGCGCGAAACCTCAATGCGCAGGCGATGCGCCGCGCCGCATCGTCGGAAGTCGGTTTGCGCATCGTGGCCGATGCGCTCCGTCCGATCGAAGGACCGAAGACGCTGCTCCTCGTCGGCTGGGGTCTCGGCGAACGCGTCGGCCGGATGACCTACATGCGTCCGGAGTGGAAGACCGCCCGCCGCGCCCTCGACGACGCGCGCGTCACGATCATCTCCCTCGACACGACCATGGCCGCGCACGACCTCGCGGCCGGCCTCAATTCCGCCGCCGAACAAACCGGCGGCTTCTACATGAACACGAACACCTTCCCGCAGCAGGTGATCGATCGCGTGCAACGCACGATCGGCGGCCGCTACGAACTCGAACTCCACACCGCCACACCGCTGAAAGCCGGCACATACGACCTGCTCGTGCGCGTCAAACGCCGCAGCGCGACGGTGCTGGCGCCGGAGTCGGTGACGATTCATTAGTTTAGTTGTCGGTTGTCGGTTGTCGGTTGTCGGTGGTCGGTTGTCCGTTGTCCGTTGAAGGTGCTTCCTGCTGCGCCTCACCTTGAACGGACAACGGACAACCGATAACCGATAACCGACAACCGACAACCGACAACCGACAACCGACAACCGACAACCCACCCGTCCCGTCCGGCTCGCCGCTTGCACAAAACCTTGTGCAGGAGGTTTTTGCATGGCAGCACGGTATGGGAAGAAGTCGCAGGACAAGGTCGAGAAGGTGATGCACGAGTTCAAGGAAGGGAAGCTGCGCAGCGGCGGGTCGGGAAAGAAGGTGAAGAGCCGCAAGCAGGCCCTCGCCATCGGCTTGTCGGAAGCGCGCGCGGAAGGCGGAAAGGTTCCGTCGCCACGGAAGGGATCGAAGTCGGCGAAGAAGTCTTCTTCGTCGTCGAAGAAATCGAGCAGCGCGAAGAAGTCCTCTTCCTCGAAGAATTCCTCCGGCTCGACGAAGTCGTCGACCAAGTCCTCTGCCTCGAAGAAGAGCAGCACTTCGAAAAAGTCTTCGAGCAAATCGACAAAGTCTTCGTCGAAGAAATCGTCCGCGTCGAAAAAGTCCTCCTCGACGAAGTCGCGCAAGTCGTCCTCGAAAAAGAAGTGACGGCTGGCGGTTGACGTGCCGCGGCGGCTTCGCTATCTTGAGCGCCCCTCGCCGGAAATACACCGCGCGGGGCGTTCGTTGACAGGCATCTGAAACAGGCGCTTAGCTCAGTCGGTAGAGCATCACCTTCACACGGTGGGGGTCAGCGGTTCGAGTCCGCTAGCGCCTACCAACCCCTAGTCCCCTAGCTCAGCTGGTTAGAGCGCCACCTTGACACGGTGGAGGTCAGCGGTTCGAGTCCGCTGGGGACTACCATCCGAATCCAATCAAACGCCGCCCACCACGGGCGGCGTTTTTCGTTCACGCGCGGCTCGTTGCTTTCAGCCCGATGATCGCGACGAGCAGCAGCGCGAGAAACGCGACGCGCGGCACCGTCACCGGCTCATCGAACAACACGATCCCCAGCACCGCCGCGCCGAGCGCGCCGATCCCCACCCACACCGCGTACGCCGTCCCGATCGGCAGAGTACGTGCGGCCCAGCCGAGGAGGAACATGCTCGCGGCGATGGCGAGGATGACCAGGATCGAAGGGACCGGCCTGCGAAACCCATCCGTGTACTTGAGCCCCACGGCCCAACACGTTTCGAGAAGTCCGGCGATGACGAGCGCGATCCACGGAAGCGACATGGCGGATGAAAGCGGGGATGGCGCGTACGCATTCCGGTCGGTTGACCCGTTGCCCGTTGCCTGTTGCCGCGACAGTGTTGCGCTGGTCGCATGTCCGCGTGTCATCCCGAGCGAAGTCGAGGGATCCCCTGAATCGGGGCACGCCGCGACTTGCTCGAGATGACACTCATGAGTGCCCATCATCCGGCTCGCGGCGACTGTTCGCCCACGCCCACATGCTGCGCGGCAACCGGCAACCGGCAACAGGTCAACTCTGGTCAACTCGTTGCAATACATCTCGCCGGAGGTTTTGCAATGGCAGCAAAAAGCGAACAGGGAAGATCCTCATCGTCCTCGAAGAAATCGAGCGGCGGCGGTAGCAGCAGCTCACGCTCCTCTTCATCCTCGTCCTCGTCCTCGTCGCGCAGCGGCGGCAGCAGCTCCGGCAGCAGCCGCGGTTCGAGCGGCGGCGGCAGCAGCAGCGGCGGCAGCGGCGCGTCGAACATGCTCCGCAGCGTCGTGGGTGCGGCCGGCGGCGCCGATGGGCTCCTCGACATCATCGAACGCCTCGGTCTCGTCGACGTCGTCCTCGGCCGCGTCAAATCGCGCATCGCTGAAACGGATGTCGATGAAGTGCTCGAAGACGTGACCGAGTACCTCCGCCGCAATCCGGAAGTGCTCGTGGTCTCCCTCGGCGCGGTCACGATCGCGACCGGCCTGCTCGTCTGGCTCAACAACCGCCGCGAGTGGGACGGCAGCGAACGCCGCGGCGGCGGTGGCTCGCCGCGCCGCGCGACCGAAGCCGAGATCGAAGAAATCGAAGAACTAGAAGACGAATAGCCCCTCGGCACCCGCCGATGGAGGCACGAAGGCTTCGCGTGTGCGCTCGCGCACGCGAAGCCGCGGTCCGCGCGCAACGACGGACGCACTCACGTCGATCCCTACGGCCTTCCACCCCGCCATCACTGCTTCCTGCGGCGCACTCCCCTCACCGAACAGCCTTCCGGCCGCACGCCAGGTCGCATCGGCGCAATGCTGAAAGCGCGAGCGCGGTCCGAGCTCGCGCGTGAGCGCCTCGTACCAGATCCTTCCCGCCACCTCCCACGCATTCCCGCCTAACAACGTGGCGACGGTGTAGAACGCGTGATTGGGGATGCCGGAGTTCGCGTGCACGCCGCGATCGTCGCTGCGGGTGCGGACGTAGCCGCGCATGTGCGACGGCTGCGGATCGCGCCCGAGGATCGGATCGTCGTAGGCGGTGCCGGGGGCTTTCATCGAGCGGATGGCAACGCCGTGCACGCGGGAAGTGAAGAGCTCCGCGCCGACGAGCCAGTCTGCCTGTGCGGCGGTTTGCTTCCGTGTGTACTGCTTCACCAGCACCCCGAAAACATCGGAGAAATGCTCGGAAAGTGCGCCGCCCTGGCCGCTGAAGGCGAAGCCGGCGACGTACTGCGTGACCCCGTGCGTCAGCTCGTGCGCGACCACCTCCAGCGACGAGGTGAAGCGGTTGAAGTACTTGCCGTCGCCGTCGCCGTAGATCATCTGGCGGCCGTTCCAGTGCGCGTTGCTGAAGCCGTCGCCGTAATGCACGGTCGACTCGAGACGCATGCCGCGATCGTCGAGCGAATGACGATCGTGCACGCGGCGGAAGTAGTCGTATGTCCGTCCGGAGAATTCGTACGCTTCATTCACCGCCGCGTCGCGCACGGGACGCGCACCTTCGACGCGCGCAATGCGGCCGGGCAAGTTGTGCGAGTGTTGCGCGTCGTAGATCGTGCGGCGCCTCGTGCGGCGAGGAAGAATCACCAGGCCTGCGACGCGCGCGACTTCCATCCGCTCGCGCCGCGGCTGCGCGGAAATCGCCAGCGCGACGCGTGCGCGCGCACGATCGCCGTCATCACCGCGCGCGGCAATGCTCTCCAGAATGTACGGCGGGACGACGCTGCAGAGTGGGATGGAAAAAGTGTAGGTCCGCGCGCGCGAAAACGCACGCGCGGAGTGCGATCAGGGCGCGATCGTCAGCGGGATCTTCTTCTCGACCGTGCGGCAGCCGTTCCCGACGCGGATCACGAGATTCGCGACGCCGGGTCCGACCGTGTCGGTGTACGTGGCCGTGCAGATGTGCGCCGTGCTGCACCGGACGCTGCGGAGATCCGCGCGGCGCGACGCCGGTTCGATGTCCGTCCCGGCCCAGGCGTTGTTGCCGCTGAACGTGAAGGAAAACGTTGCCGTTCCGCCAGCCTTGATCGTCGCCGGCTCGACTGCCGTTTCGACGAAGGCGGGCGCTGCGTCTTTGAACTGCGCCGTCGCCTCGTCATCGCCGCCGCAGAAACCATCGGCGTACCGCGCGATCGCACGAATTTTTTTGGCGCCGACGCCCGTCGCTTTCCATGTGACCTTCGCCGTGCCCTGACCCTCGACGATGTAGCCGCCCTCGAGCGTCCATTCGATCGTCGCGCCGGCGGGGCTGCCGCCGAGAAGTGAGGCGGATCCGAGTTCGTCCATGCACGTCGGCGTGACGCTCGCGTCGTCGATGACCGGCGGCTTCCGGAACACGACTGTCGCGGTCTTGTTCGGAATGGTTGCCTCACAGTTCCCGGTGCTCGCGCGCGCAATCGTGAAGGTGGCGGAGGGCTGATTGATGAAGACCGTGCGCGTGACCGTACCCGACGACACCGACTTGACCCCGTCCGACCATTCGACGGTATACGGCGGAACGCCCCAGTCGAAGTTCACGTACATCGTTGCCGGCGACTGCGCGACGGTCTGGCAGAACGGTGCCGTCTGCACGACTGCCGCGGGCGGTGTCCGCATCAGGACGTACGTGTCGTACATCGACTGCGTGCTGCTGCAGCGGGCATCGGTGAGCGATGCGATCCAGTACGCAGCCTCCTTCGCGGCCGTCGATCGTTCGATGTGCGTGCTGCTCGTGGTGAAGGTCTGTCCGTCGCTCCACGTCCCGCTGAACGGCGGCAGGCCGCTGAAATCGGCGGCGATTTTCTGCGAGGCGCACCCACCTGTCACCGCGCGCACCTGCGCCAGCGGCCGGAACGCCTTCACCTGCGCCGTCTGCGTCACCGAACCGGTGCATGCGCTGTCGCGCAGGCCGGTGATGCTGTACGTACCGGTGCCGAAGAACTCATGCACCGCCGTGTCGCTGCTGCTCGAGAACGGCGTGCCGTCGGACCAGATCCCGCTGAACGGCGCTTTTCCGGTGAACGTTGCCTTCACGGTCGCACTGCCGCAGGTCTGCGAAACGACGCTCAGACTGGCCGTCGGACGGACGGGACACGCCGGCACGACATCGACCCGCACTTTGGTCGTCGCGCGGGCGCTGCACCCGGCACCACGCGTCACGCGCACCGTCAACCGGACCTCGGTCTGCGTCTCCGCCCGGAGCTCGATCTTCGGTTTGTTCGACGGACCGATGACGGTCGCGTTGTCGACCGTCCACTGCACGGCGTCGTCCGGACGATCGATGGTGATCGCCGCGGTGAACGTAGCGCCGGATTCGACGAGCTCGGGCACGCGGATGCGCGGCGCGTCCACGCCGCAACCGCGCACTTCGATCGTCATCGATGCACGCGCGGACGGGCAGCTCGCCGCCACCAGAGTGGAACCGACCGAACGCCGCCGCGAGCTGGTCTGCGGTACGGCGACCGCAGGCGCGTAACTCGCGCGCAATTCGATGTTCTTCCTCCCGCCGCTCGCGGGCGTGAACGTGTAGCTGCGTTCCGCCGCCGCCACCGCAACGGGCGCCTCGAGCGCGTCGCTGACGAGCAACTGCGAGGCCGGTTGCGCGTCGCCGACATACGCCCACGTCACCGTCATCGGCTGTCCGCTCTGCGCGTCCTCGCTCGCCGCGAGATCGCGCACGGTGAGAGGCTCGCGCACCGCGATGACGCCGGTTCCGTTCTGCGTGCAGCCATCGCGTGTCACCGTTGCCGTCACTTTCGCAACCGGCATGGTGCCGACCTGCAGCGTCACGCGCGGCGTATCGCTCGCGCCCTCGATCGCCGCACCTTCGGCGCTCCAGCGGTAGGTCGCACCATCCATCGGCTGGACGGAGGCAGTCGCTGTTCCGAACCTGCAGGCGAAGAGCGGCACGAACAGCGCCGCATCACCGCATGGCGCACCGCTGCCCGCGAGTTTCTGCGTTTCCGCTCCTTCTTCGCCTGCGGTCTCGAAGACGAGCAACGGCTCGTTCGACGTCACCGTTGCCGCGCGGCATTGTTCGACGGCCGCGTAGTCGGCGACACCTTCCGCATCGAGATGCAGCGTGCGCGTCGAGCCGGCGCAGACGAGCGTCGCATCGACCGGAAAGCCGTGCGGATTCACGACCCGCACACCGGCGTCCGCAGACACGAAGAGAGAAGAGGCGAGAAGAAGCGCCGCGATGATCATTGGATTGGACCGCGGGCATAGTGCCAGAGATACGGCCGCAGCGGCACTGTTATTTGACGGGCTGAGGCGCCCGGCACGCATGCTATACTCCGCCGCTCGTATGACCCGAACGGCCACGACCCGGCAGACGCGAACGACGAGCTCTCCGCTCGTTTCCTGTCGATGATCGTGCGTTGAAATCCCGGCAATCATGATCTGAAGACAGGGTCCCCACCCTGTCTTTTTCGTTTGTGCGAGGTTTGAGAAATGAACGTACAACTCCCTGATGGCTCGATGCGCGAAGTGCCGGACAACGCGACCGTTGCCGACGTCGCCGCGTCGATCGGCAAGCGGCTGGCGAAGGACGCCATCGCCGGCAGGATCAACGGCAAGGTCGTCGACGTCTACACGCCCGTCCCCGACGGCGCGCAGATCGAGATCATCACCGCAAAATCCGAGGCGGGACTCGACACGATTCGCCACTCGACCGCGCATCTCATGGCGCATGCGGTTCAGGAGCTCTTCCCCGGCACGCAGGTCACCATCGGGCCGGTGATCGAGAACGGCTTCTATTACGACTTCGCCACCGATCGTCCCTTCACCGAAGAAGACCTGCGCCGCATCGAAGAAAAGATGGCGGAGCTGGTCAAGCGCGACGTTCCGGTGCGCCGCGAAGTGTGGTCGCGCGAAGAAGCGATCGAGACCTTCGACAAGCTCGGCGAAAAGTACAAAGTCCAGATCATCCAGAACATCCCCGGCGATGAGCCGCTCTCCGTCTATCGCCAGGGCGACTGGTTCGATCTCTGCCGCGGACCGCACGTTCCCTCGACCGGCAAGCTGGGCGCGTTCAAGCTCACCTCGGTCGCCGGTGCGTACTGGCGCGGCGACGTGAAGAACGAGATGCTCCAGCGCATCTACGGCACCGCCTGGCCGGACGAGAAAGAGCTCACCGATTACATCAAGCGCACCGAAGAAGCGAAGGCGCGCGATCACCGGAAGCTGGGCAAAGAGCTCGACCTCTTCCACTTCCACCCGTTCGCGCCGGGAGCTGCGTTCTGGACTCCGAAAGGCACCACGATTTACCAGACCCTTTCGCAGTTCATGCGCGAGCTCGCGCTCTCGAACGGCTACGTCGAGATCAAGACTCCCCTCCTCTACAACAAAGGTCTGTGGGAGATCAGCGGACACTGGGGCAAGTACCGCGAGAACATGTTCCTCGTGCTCGACACTGAGTCGGGTGAGCACGACTTCTCGCTCAAGCCGATGAACTGCCCGTCGCACCATCTCTACTTCGGGATGAAGCGGCACAGCTATCGCGACCTGCCGCTGCGTCTGCACACGCAGGACGTGCTGCATCGCAACGAAGCGGCCGGCGCGATGAGCGGCCTCACTCGCGTGCGCCAGTTCGCGCAGGACGACGCACACATCTACTGTCAGGAAGATCAGGTGCCGGAAGAGGTGCGGAAGTTCGTCGCCCTCCTCGATGAGGTCTATCGCGCGGTCGGACTCGAGTACACCGCCAAATTCGCCACCCGTCCGCCGCAGCGCATCGGCGACGACGCTCTGTGGGATCGCGCCGAGTCGCTGCTCAAGAGCGCGCTCGATGCGCTCGGCCGTCCGTACGAGCTCAAGCCGGGCGACGGCGCGTTCTACGGTCCGAAGATCGACTTCGACGTGTCCGACAGCATCGGACGCAAATGGCAGCTCGGCACGATCCAGCTCGACTACAACGCGCCGGAACGTTTCGACCTCACCTACATCGGCGAGGACAACGCCGAACATCGTCCGGCGGTACTGCATCGCGCGATCTACGGATCCTTCGAGCGCTTCATCGCCATTCTCATCGAGCACTTTGCCGGCGCGTTCCCGATGTGGCTCGCGCCGGTGCAGGCAGCGGTGCTTCCGCTCTCGGAAAAGTTCATCGACTACGGCCGCGAAGTGGCGGACCGGATCCGTGCGGCCGGCATTCGCGTGACGCTCGATGACTCGAACGAGAAGCTCGGCGCGAAGATCCGCGGCGCGCAGCTCGAGAAGATTCCGTTCATGCTCATCGTCGGCGAGAAGGAAGCGTCGAGCGGCACCGTCAGCGTCCGCAAGCGCACCGGCGGCGATCAGGGAAGCGTTTCACTCGACGAGTGGATCGCTCAGGCGCGCGACCTCATTTCGAGCCGCGCGTTGACTTTCTAGCGGTTTTATCCGTATTTTTGCTGACCCGAAAAACCTGGGAGGACATTCGCATTTTTCCACCACGCCGTAATCCACGCTTCGACCGTAGACCCGTAGAGCCCGAAAACCGCATCAATGACCTGATCCGCGTGCCCGAGGTCCGCCTCATCGACGCGGAAGGCAAGCAGGTCGGGATCGTGCCGATCGCGCAGGCGCAGGAGATGGCCCGCGAGAAAGACCTCGACCTGGTCGAGATCTCCGCCACCGCCACGCCGCCCGTCTGCAAGATCATGGACTACGGCAAGTACCTGTTCGAGCAGAAGAAGAAACAGGCCGAGGCGAAGAAGAAACAGAAAGTGATCGTGGTCAAGGAGGTGCAGTTCCGGCCTCGCATCGACGAGCACGATTTCGACTTCAAGAAAAACAACGTCGTCCGCTTCCTGCAGCACGGCGACAAAGTGAAGTGCATCGTCCGCTTCCGCGGCCGCGAAATGACGCACATGGAGCTCGGCAGAGCCGTTCTCGACCGTCTCCTCACGGAGATCAAAGAGTTCGGAGCCTCCGAGAACCCGAATCCCGACGTGCAGGGCAACCGGATGTCGGTGGTGATCGCGCCCAACAAGTAGTGGGTTGGCGGTTGGTGGGTTGGCGGTTGGTGCGTTGGCGGTTGTCGGTTCTCGGTTGTCGGTGTTAGCGGGTTGTCCGTTGTCCGTTCCGGGCGGTTTCTCGCGACAGCCCGCCTTGAACGGATAACGGATAACGGACAACCCGCCAACCGATAACCGACAACCGACAACCGACAACCAACCGACAACACCCGCCCCCGGGAATCAATCACCTCCTCATCCAGTTAGCAGCAAGGCTTTATAGGGGATAGCTATGCCTAAGATGAAGACGCACCGTGGCGCCGCCAAACGGTTCAAGAAGACCGGCAGCGGCAAACTGCAGCGGAATCACGCCTTCCACTCGCACATCCTGACCAAGAAGTCGCCGGGCCGTAAGTCCAAGCTCGCCGGTGAAGTCGAGGTCTCGCCTGCGAATGCGAAGACCGTGAAGCGCATGATTCCGTACAAGTAGCTCGAACGAAACTACTGAGCTACGCAACCGGAGCGCGTCGGGTGAATCACCACTCCTGACCCGGCCGCTCGAAACGAAAGGAAAACGAGGAGACCATGCCGAGAGTCAAACGAGGACCAAAAAGAAAGAACCGTCGCGCCAAAGTCCTGAAGCTTGCCAAAGGCTTCTACGGGATGAGGTCGCGCGGCCATCGCATCGCCCAGCAGGCGGTCGACAAGGCCCTGAACTCCGCCTTCACCGGCCGCAAGGATCGCAAGGGTGACTTCCGCAAGCTCTGGATCGCCCGCATCAACGCAGCCGCGCGCGCCAACGGAATGTCGTACTCGACGTTCATCAGCGGCCTCAAAGCAGCCGGCAACACGCTCGACCGCAAGGTGCTCGCCGACATCGCCGTCCGCGATGCCGCCGCCTTCAGCGCGCTCGCCGAGAGCGCCAAGTCGGGTCTGGCCCAGCGCAAAGACGCCGCCGCGACCGCGTAATCGATTCAGCCAGCGATGCAGAAACGGCGGGTGCAGACCCGCCGTTTTTCATTTTGCGATCAATACTCCGGCCGCTTCTTGCGCGCCGAAACGCGCTTGACGATCGTTGCCGGCGCCGCCTTCGCGTCCGGCCGCGCAGCACGTGACATCGCCTGCCGCACCAGCGTCCTCACATACCCCGGCTCGAGATCGTCGGCACTATGGACGCGGATGTGCCGGATCAGTTTCCCCGCTCCCCGCAGCACACCTTCCGGATCGTCGAGCTCCGCGCCGCGATTGAAGCCGAGATTCACGTGCTCCGTGTACGCCGCGACATGGCAGAACGCTTCCTTCAGCTGCCCGGTGAACGAGTACGCCGCCGCAACCGCGTTGTAGCTGTCATAAACCAGCTCGGTTGCGTCCGGCGCTTCCTTCAATACGATCGCGCGCGCGGCGGCGAACAACTCCTGCACGTCTGCACTGTAGGCATCGAGGATTTTCTGCAGTGCTTCGGGCAGAGGACTCTTCGATCGCATTACACCCGCCGCCTCGTCATCAGCCGGTAAAACGCCGCCGTTCCCGCGCCCCAAGCCGCATTGACGAGGAGGCCCGTGACGAGCATTTTCACGCCCCCTTTCGGAGCCTGCCCTTTGAGCGGCGCGACGACGAAAATCGCCACCAGCGTCGGCGCAATCGCGCCGAAAATCGTGGCAATGGTCCAGTACCGCGCGGACGACATCGCCCGCACCAGCACCAGTCCGAGAAGGATTCCCCAGACCCCGCCCCAGAACGAGAGCGAGATCACAGACGGAATGCCGAAAGGTTTGGTCGGAGTCATCGGAAACGGGTGCCGGTCCACGAACCCGATTGCATTGAGCAGCGCGAGCATGATCTGGTGACACAGCGGAACCGCCAGTGCCCCCGCAATGAACCAGCGAAGCCATCTCATGCCGGCACCACCGTTCTCGATGTACCGATCATCCCCTCCCGCATCGCGGCCTCTCTCGCCTGCTGCTGCATGTCCGCCTCCGTCGTTATGCGTCCTTCAGCGCGCGGTCGCGCGCAATCGCTCCTCGTCGCTGGTGATGCACACATCGAGGTCGCGCAGCAGCCCGTCGCGAATGTCGTAAGCCCAGCCGTGAATCACCAGCTCCTGGCCGCGCGCCCACGCATCGCGCACGATCGTCGTGCCGCTGACGTTGAGGACCTGCTCGATCACGTTCAGCTCACAGAGCCGCGCATGGCGCTGCTGCTCGTTCTCCAGCGCGTCGATTTCCTGCTGATGCTTACTCCGCACGTCCTGCACGTGGCGCAGCCAGTTGTCGACGAGGCCATGCTTCTCGCCGCGCAGCGCCGCCAGCACGCCACCGCAGCCGTAATGGCCGCAGACGATGATGTGTTTCACGCGCAGCACATCCACCGCGAACTGCATCACCGCCAGGCAATTGAGGTCGGTGTGCACGACGACGTTCGCAATGTTCCGGTGCACGAACATCTCGCCGGGCAACAGGCCGACGATCTGATTCGCCGGCACGCGGCTGTCCGAACAACCGATCCAGAGATATTGCGGCACCTGCTGCCGCGCCAGACGCCGGAAAAAGTCGGGATTCTGCGCGGTCATCTCCTCCGCCCAGGCGCGATTTCTGTCGAACAATTCTCGTAAAACCCGCATCGCGGCGCAGGTTAGCAGAAAGGCCGCCGCGGTCGCTTATCATGTCGCCGTTCTGAAAACGGTCATCCTTGCCGGTGGTCTCGGCACGCGCCTCAGTGAGGAAACGGTGGTTCGCCCCAAGCCGATGGTGGAGCTCGGCGGGCGCCCCATCCTCTGGCACATCATGAAGCACTACTCCCACCACGGGATCACCGACTTCGTGGTCTGCCTCGGCTACAAGGGCTACACGATCAAGGAGTACTTCGCCAACTACTTCCTCCACATGTCCGACGTCACGATCAACCTCCGCAACAACGAGCTGAAAGTGCATCAGAACAGCTCCGAGCCATGGGTCGTGACGCTGGTGGATACCGGCGACGACACTGCCACCGGCGGCCGCCTCAAACGCGTTCGTCAACATGTTGACGACGAGACCTTCTGCTTCACGTACGGCGACGGCGTGAGCGACGTTGACATCACCGCCCTCGTCGCCTTCCATCGCGAACAGAAAACCCAGGCCACGCTGACGGCGGTTCAGCCTCCCGGCCGCTTCGGCGCGATCGACGTCCACGGCGATCGCATCCGCTCCTTCACCGAAAAACCGGCCGGCGACGGCGCCTGGATCAACGGCGGCTTCTTCGTCCTCGAGCCGCAGGTGTTCGACTACCTCGATGGCGACGACACGGTGTGGGAACGCGAGCCTCTCGAAGCGCTCGCCCGCGCCGGCCAGCTCGCCGCCTACCGCCACGCCGGCTTCTGGCAGGCCATGGACACGATGCGCGACAAGAACCTGCTCGAAGAGCTCTGGTCCTCCGGCCGCGCCCCATGGAAAGTCTGGCGATGAACCGCGACTTCTGGCGCGGCCGGCGGGTGTTCCTCACGGGGCATACAGGATTCAAGGGAAGCTGGCTGACGCAGTGGCTGACGCTCGACGGCGCGCACGTCACCGGCTATGCGCTTCCTCCGCCGAGTGATCCGAGTCTGTTCGCGGACGCGCGTCTCGCTGAGCACATGGAATCGATCAGCGGCGACGTGCGCGACCTCGATTCGTTGTCCGCGGCACTGCAGTCCGCACGTCCGGAGATCGTCGTGCACATGGCCGGACAGGCATTGGTGCGCGGCTCCTACAACGAGCCGGTCGGGACCTACGCGACGAATGTGATGGGCACCGTCAATGTGCTCGAGGCCATCCGCCGCACGCCGACCGTTCGCGTCGCGCTGATGGTCACGAGCGACAAGTGCTACGAAAACAGCACCGCGCACGCAGGCCGCCCCTTTCGCGAGGACGACCCCCTCGGTGGCCGCGATCCTTACGCGAGCAGCAAAGCCTGCGCGGAGCTCGTCACCACGGCCTATCGCAGCTCGTTCTTCGCTGCGCCGCAGCAGCAAAGTCCGCGCATCGCCTCCGTCCGCGCGGGGAACGTCATCGGCGGCGGCGACTGGGCCACCGATCGGCTCATCCCCGATCTCGTTCGCGCCTTCCGTGAGGAACGTCCGGCTCTGATCCGCAATCCGGCAGCGACGCGGCCGTGGCAATTCGTGCTCGACGCATTGCACGGATACCGGAAAGCAATCGAGTCGCTCTACGGCCGCGACGATCTGCCGCACGCATGGAACTTCGGCGCCGACGAAGCGCGTCCCGTGCGCTGGCTCGCCGACGCGATGGTCCGTCGCTGGGGCGGCTCCGCCGCGTGGCACACCGAAGACGGCGACCATCCGCACGAGGCGCCGACGCTCGCACTCGACAGTTCGCTCGCAAAAGAGACCCTGCAGTGGAAACCACTCATCGACAGCGAGACCACGATCCAGTGGACCACCGACTGGTACAAACGCCGGCTCGCACATGAAAGCGCCGCGGGTCTGATGAGCGAACAGATCGCGCGCTTCGAGGAGCGGGCGTGAAGTTCATCGAGGCGCCGATTGCCGGCGTGTACGTG
>JALYOB010000579.1 GCA_030857085.1 Acidobacteriota bacterium
GTTATGGAGCGGGCTGCGGATGCGGCTCGATCCGCCGACGGTCGTGCGGATGAATCAACCGATTTACGCGCTGCACGACCGCCTCGATTATCCCGATCTCAGCCGCGCGCGCTATTCGACCCTGCGCGATCTGGACGATCTCGTCCCCGCCTGTGCGGCGATGCACAAGGAGGAAGTGGGGATCGATCCACTGGAGCGCGACGCCATCGGTTATCGCGAGCGCATTCGCGAGCTGGTCGAGAAAAAACGTTCGATTGTGCGCATCGGCGACGGACTCATTGCAGCGAAATGCGAATACTCGGCGGTCACGAACGACACAGTGCAACTGATGGGTGTCTGGACGAATCCCCGCTTCCGCAGACGGGGGCTCGCGCGCGAAATGCTGGCGGAAGTTTGCGGGCATCTCTCCCGGCGCGGGAAGACGGTGACGTTGTTCGTGAACGACTTCAATACGCCGGCGCTGGCGCTCTATGAATCATTGGGATTTCAGCGCATTGGTCTGAATCGGGCGCTGATCTGGTGACGCGCCGGGCGCGCGCATTGCACCAAAGTCCTACACCCGCTGTGCCGCGGCACAGCGGTGATTGAAGCGCAGAGGGCGCCCGGGCGAGTCGTCGCTTCATGGCGCCGTCGGAGGTGGTTAGGAATGCCTGAGACTGGTGTAGTGAAGTGGTTCAATAACGACAAAGGCTACGGCTTCATCAAACGCAATACGGGTGAGGATGTGTTCTGCCATCATTCGGCCATTCAGGCGTCGGGGTACCGCACGCTCAATGAGGGCGAGCGGGTGGAGTTCGAGGTCAAGCAGGGCCCGAAGGGTCTGCAGGCCGAGAACGTCCGGCGCATGGAAGGCGGCGGCCACCAGGAAGAAGCCGTATGACGTGAGGGCGGGCGCGACGCCCGCCCTGCATCTCTCCCTACTGTTCGCGCGGCTCGGCCTGCGCCGCAAAGTACGCGCCGAGCGCGCCGCCTAACGCGACCGACGGGAGCGCCGCGCCATAGCCTTTGAGCGCGAGCAGCAGCGCGGCCAGTCCGCCTGCAGTGAGAAAGAGAGCGCGCAGCGCAACATCGCTGATTTCGTATTTCATTGGATTGTGGCCGCGCATTGGACGTTGCGCGGACGCCCATTGTACCGGCGCGTTTGTTATTCGTAAATATGGGGACGACGGGAGGCCTCCGGCGGCCGGGGCCGCGGGCCCCGGACCCCGCTTGCAGGCCAAGCCTCCGCGACACAGTCTGTGTTAGTTCGCACGAGTGTCGCGGAGGCTTGGCCTGCAAGACGGGTCCGGGCCCGTGGGCCCGGCCGCCGGAGGCCCCCTCGTCGTCGTATCCTTCGCCCGATGCCCATGCACGCCCGAGTCATCACCTGCTCCGACGCCGCATCCACTGGAGCGCGCGAAGATCGCTCCGGGCCGGCCGTCCGTGCGCTGCTCGAGAAGAACGGCTACACCGTCGATGCGAACGTCATCGTGGCCGACACCATTGAATTCATTGCCACCGCCATCGTCGATGCCGTCGAAGCGGGCGTGCGGTTCGTCGTGACCACCGGCGGCACCGGAATCGCGGCGCGCGACGTGACGCCTGAGGCCACGTTGCGGGTGTGCGAGAAAGTCATTCCGGGGTTCGGAGAGCTCATGCGCGCGGCGTCCGTTCAGAAAACGCCCATGGCCTCGCTCTCGCGTGCGCAGGCTGCGACGCGCGGGACGGCACTGGTCGTGAATTTGCCCGGGAGCGTGAACGGCGCGGTGGAAAACCTCGAGGCAATCCTGCACCTGGTGCCGCATGCCCTCGACCTCCTCGCCGGAGACACGCAACACGAAGAAAGAAAGGAATGAGGGAAGAGAGCAGTGGCGAGTGACGCGTTGTTCGCCACTGTTCTCCTCCCTCGAAACGCGGTATGCACGACGTCCTTCCCGGGCTGGAAGTTCTCATCGATCAGGAGCCGTGGCGCATTCAGGGGAAGCGCATCGGCCTCGTCACCAACCAGAGCGCGGTGACGCGCGGCCTGCAGCATGCGGTCAAACTCCTCCTCGCCGGGCGCGGGTGGAAACTGACCGCGCTCTTCGGTCCGGAGCATGGCATCTGGGGCGAGGCGCAGGACATGGCGCACGTCGAACACTCGACCGATCCCCTCACCGGCCTTCCCGTTTACTCACTCTATGGCGAGAAAGAATCCGATCTCGCGCCGCGGCGGGAAGTGCTGCGCAACCTCGACGCCCTGGTGATCGACCTCCAGGACATCGGCTCGCGCTATTACACCTTCATCTACACCATGGCCCTCTGCATGCGCGAGGCCGCCCCCCTCGGCCTGCCGGTCATTGTGCTCGACCGCCCCAATCCCATTGACGGCGTGCACCTCGAAGGCAACATCCGCGAAGACAAATACTCCAGCTTCGTCGGCATGTTCCCGCTGCCGACGCGGCACGGCATGACCGCGGGCGAGCTCGCGCGCTGGTTTGCGCGCTATTACAAAGACGTCCACAAACTCGACTGCAACCTGGAAGTCGTGCCGATGAAGGGATGGCGCCGCTCGATGTGGTGGGGCGACACGGGACTGCCGTGGGTCATCCCCTCGCCGAACATGCCGACCGTCTATACGGCCACTGTGTATCCCGGCATGTGCCTCATTGAGGGAACGAACCTCAGTGAAGGACGCGGCACGATCCATCCGTTCGAATTCTTCGGCGCGCCGTGGCTCGACTCGTTCAAACTCGCCGAGCAACTCAATAAGCTCAGCCTCCCCGGCGTCCGTTTCCGTCCGCATTACTTCATGCCGCCGTTCCCCAAGCACGCGAACAAAGTGTGCGGCGGCGTCGAACTGCACGTCACCAATCGCGCGACCTTCGAACCGTATCGCACCGGATTGTGGTGCGTGAAAGTCGCGCGCGACATGAATCCCGAAGAGTTCAAGTGGCGCACAGAGACCTACGAATTCGTCTCCGACCGCCTGGCCATCGACCTCCTCGCCGGCACGTCCAAATACCGCGAACTGGTCGAAAGCGGCGGCGACGTCGATGACTGGGTCGCGGAGTGGGAAGATCCGTTGCGCGAATTCGCGAGACTGAGGGATGAGTTTTTGTTGTATCGGGAGTGAGTGATTCGTGCCGGCTCGCGTCTGTGACGCGAGCGGTGTCAGGTGTCGGGTATCTGGGCCGTCAGGCGACATTGAAGCTCTGTGCAAATTCGCACGGATCTGCCGCCAGCCACGAAGGCCCAGAC
>JALYOB010000580.1 GCA_030857085.1 Acidobacteriota bacterium
GGATGGGGGTTGGGCCGGTTGTCCGTTGTCCGTTAGAGGGTTGTCGGTTGTCGGTTGTCGGTTCTCGCTTGGGCTTACCGCTCAGTCTTCACTAGTCTGAGCAATGCGATCACGGGCTAACCGACAACGGACAACGGATAACGGACAACCCGAACTGACAACCGACAACCGATAACCGACAACCCACCCTCACCCATGCACATGCTGCAGCGCGAACACCACGCAGCCGGCAGTCACGAGACCGAACATCGTCGACAAGATCAGCGCGAAGCGGGGGCGTTCATGGACGTGGGGCAACAGGTCGCTGGCGCCGAGGTAGAGAAGGAAGCCGGCCATGAAGGCGAGCTGGAAGGCGAGCACGTGAGGGTCGATGCGCCAGACGTTCGCGAGCAGCGCGCCGGCCACCGGCGCGAGCGCATCCACAATCAATAGCGTGATCGTCCGCCAGCGGCTGTTGCGTGTGGCGAGCATGAACGTGACCGTGTTCAGGCCGTCGGCGAAATCGTGTGCGAGCACCGCGAGCAGCACCACCACACCGACCTGCACTCCTGCCTGAAAACCGACGCCGATCGCGAGGCCGTCCAGAAAGCTGTGGAACGAGAGGCCGATCGCGCCCGCGAGGCCGACGTTGTGCCGGTGCCCCGGCGTGTCGTGCGCCTTCTCGCTGTGAATGATGGTCAGCTTCTCGAGCAGGAAGATCGTGAGAAAACCGCCGATGAGCATCATCATCAGCGTGCGGAAATCGACTTCCGTATGGTGCGCGATCTCGGCGATCTCCGGCACCAGATGAAGAAAAACCACGCCGATCAGCAGGCCCGCGGAAAAGGCCATGATCGCGTGCAGAAATCGCTGGTAGCGGAACGCGAACGCGCCCCCCGCGAGGGTCGTCGCAAACGCCAGCAGCGCCCAGAGCGCACTCATTGCGGCGCGGATTGTAGCCTGTGCCTCGAAGCAAAAAGCGGCGCTTTGAACGCGCCGCTTTTCGGATGACTGCGTGAGTGGTGTGGGATGCGCTCAGGCGGCGTAGACGCGGACGAGAAAGATCGTGTCTTCCTTCTTCACGGTCGCGATCGACTCCTGGCCGCGTGCCGGCCGGGTGAAGCTCACCAGTTCCGCCGCGCTCTCGCGTACGTACTGGGTGATCGCCTCGCTGGGGTCGACCGCGTCGATCAGCGTGCGCCGCGCTTCCCCGTCGTGTGCGGGGCGGTGCGTGTACTCGCTGGTCAGCTCGCGGGATTCGATGGTGTATTGCAAAAGGGCCCCTCCCTGTTTTGCATTTGACGCAAACACCTACAGCAAACGGCAGGCCAGAGCGTGACCCGCGTCACACGCCTTTTTTACCTCTCACGCAAATAGCTGTGAATGAGCTGCACCGCCATCGCACCTTCGCCGACCGCCGAGCCGACCCGCTTGGCCGAGCCATGCCGCACGTCGCCGGCCACGAACACACCGGGCATGCTGCTCTCGAGATGGGAGGGCCATCTCTTCTCCGGCCAGCCGGTCAGATGCTCCGGACGCAGATCGCGTCCCGTGAGGACGAACCCCTGCTTGTCGCGCGCGACCGAGCGGGCCAGCCAGTCGGTGTGCGGCTTCGCGCCGATCCAGACGAAGAGCGCATCGGTGTGCAGTTCGCGGCGCTCTTTGCTTTCCGTCTCTTCGATGATGATCGAGTCGACGCGCCCGTTGCCTTTCACTTCCGCCACGCTCGTTTTGGTCAGCAACCGGACGTTCGGCAGCGTGTTGATGCGATCGACGAGATAGCGCGACATGGTCGTCTCGAGACTCGGATCAATGGTGATGATCGTCAGTCGCCGCACGTAACGCGCGAGCAGCAGCGCCGCCTGCGCGGCCGAGTTGCCGCTGCCGAGGAGACAGACGTCGCCGTCGCGAAAACGGGCCGCTTCTGCTGCGGCGGCGCCGTAATACACACCCGCGCCGGTCAGGCGCTCCGCCCCTTCTGCCGTGAAGCGGCGATACGCAACGCCCATCGACAAGAGAATCGTGTGGCTCACGATTTCGGTTCCGTCTTCGAGTTTCACGACGCGATAGCCACGATCGTCGCGCAATTCGGCGGCGGCTTTCGTGAGGAGAATCTCGGTCCCGAATTTCTGCGCCTGTGCCACTGCGCGCGACGCGAGCTCGGCGCCCGACAAGCCGTCCGGAAATCCGAGATAGTTTTCGATGAGCGCACTCGAACCGGCCTGACCGCCGGGGACGTCGCGCTCGACGATCATCGTGCGCAATCCCTCCGAGCTCGCATACACCGCCGCCGCCAGACCGGCCGGACCGCCACCGACGATCACGAGGTCATAGAACGATTCATCGGGCGTAGTGCTGAAGCCGAGCTTATGCGCGAGCTCTTCGTCCGACGGATCGACGAGCTCCGAGCCGTCGGGAAAAACGATGCGTGGCGCGGAGTCGCTGCTCTCCTGCGCGTCCTCTTCCTCTTCGGCGGTGGTATCGACCCAGCGATACGGCACGCGATGACGCGCGAGCAGATCCTTCACGTTGTGGCAGCGCGGCTGCCATTGATCGCCGATGATTTCGACGATATCGGAGATCGCAGTGGTCGTTTCCCACGCCCGCAATGCATCGCGCACGATCGGCTCGAGCGCTGTCTCGGGCGTCTGCCATGGTTCGTCGATCGAAAAATCGACCAGTCCTTCCCGCTTTGCTTCGGTGGCGAATTTCGGATTGAGCTCGCCCGCGTAAAGAATGACCTTCACGCCGCTGGAAGTCTTTTTCGCCTCACGCAACAGATCGCACAGCTTCTGCTCGTCGAGGATGTGCCGCACCAACAGCAGCGCCATCGGCTGCTTCGATTCGGACGCCTGTCTGATGCGCGCTTCCGCATCTTCGACCGTGCGCATCGTCGCGACCTCGAACGTCGACGAACAGTCGGCGAGCAGAAAATCGCGCCCGCGGCCGAGGTGCTCCTCGTGAGGTTCGATGAGGAGAATGAGAGGTCGTGCTGTGAGTTCCGTCACATCCCGCCTGAAGTGCGATTCCGGTGCCGCGCGCGGCTCTTGCACGCCTTTCGTCCGCCATGGCTGACGAAGAGAAAGAACGGGAAGAAGAGAAAGAGGCGAAAGAGCAATCCCAAAGCGAGGCGGAAGAGCGGAGCTCTCCCAGCGGCGAGGTCGTTTATCGCGCGATTCGCCACGAAGGAGAAAGTGAGCTCGAACGCACTTCCTCCGCATTGTGGTGGTCGGGTC